>JAGQRA010000423.1 GCA_020425885.1 Planctomycetota bacterium
ACGGCGATGATGGCGGCCGATGTGAACGGCCCGAGCCGACGCACGATCGCGGACTGCTGATTCGAAGACATGGAACGGTGGGCGTCGGTGACTGCCGCACGGCGGACCCGGAGCGACCGGATGGCGGCGTCGCTGCATGATGCAACCCGGAGGGCGCGGATCAAGCCGACCGCGGCAGCGAAGCTCGAATCGGGACCAATCCCGCCGAATCGCCCGGCGGCGCGCCAGAAATCGCATTCGATTTCGGCCCTTGGCACCGCTGACATGGCGGCAACGGCGAAACCACCGCGTTCGAGACGCCTACAATTACCCTGGCCTTGGGAAGGCGAGTGCAGTGAGCAGCCAGCTCCTGCCGATCCTGGTCATTGGATTGCCTTCTCGTTCTTTCGACTCAGGAGTCAGGTCCGTTGAATCTCCGGCTCGGCATCGTGGCTTGCCTGCTCGCCGGCTGCGCGTCGCAGCCGATGACAAGGCCCCACGATGCCGGCGACGCGCGCCGGGGCCGGCAATCGAGCAGCGCCTTCGTCGCGCCGCCGACCGCGACGACGACGCTCTGCCTCGGCATCGAGTGCCTGCCGCCCGAGACCGCGCTCGCGCCGCCCGAGGTCGAACGCATCGCCAGCCTGCCGCCCGAGGCCGCGCACAGGAGGCCGACGACCCTCGTCGAACGCAGCCGGGTTCCCGAGGCCCGTCACACCTGGGCGTTGAGCACCGAGGATCTCGAGGCGATCGACAATCCGGTCGCGCGGGCGACGCTGCAGTTCGTCGACGACCTCGTGCGCGAAGACCGACGGCAGACGGAGCGCGAGGTGCGGCTGCCGTTCCTCGACTGGCGACCGGCCGATGACGACCTCGGCCAACCCCTGTGGAGCGAGGAGTCCATCGCCGAGGCGCAGCAGGAGTGGCTCAGCGAGAACGGCCGCACCCTGCTGTCGCGGCCGCTGCGACGCATGCTGCGGCGGCTGCCGCCGGTGACCGAGTTGGAGCTCACCGTCGACGGCTTCCGTTCGTCCTGCGTGCCGCTCTCCGAGCCGTATCGCAAGGCCCATGGCTCGGACCAGAAGCTGGGCCGTCTGTCGCTGCGGTTGCACGTCGATGATCTCACCGACCCGGCCGAGATCGTCTACATCCGGTCCGGCATCCGTGTCGGCTCGAGCCGGGAAGTCGGGAAACTCTCGCTCGAATGGCCCCTGACCGACAACGTTTCACTCACCGTGAAGACGCGTCGCAACTGGCAGACAGCCGAGAGCAGGATCCGCGCCGACCTGGCCTACCGGCTGTCGCCGACGTCGAGCCTGCGACTCGCCGCCGGCGATGACATGGACTTCCTGTCGACCTCGTCCATCTACTCGCTGTTCGAGACGCCGATGGACGGCTCACCGGGCCTCGTCCTCTATGCCGTCCACATCTTCTAGAGATCCTGGCGCTGCGGGCACCCGCGGTCTCGCTGCCCTGATCGTCCTCCTGCTGATCGGCCTGCCCGGCTGCACCTACACGCTCGCACCGACTCACCCGCGACCGACCGTACCTCGGCCCGAGGATGCGGCGGTGCGACTCATGGCACCACCGACCCTCGTCGGACTCGACCGCGTCGATGCGACCCACTGGCAGGGCATGTTGAGCGGCGGCGGCGAGATCGTCGAGTTCGATCTGTGGCGAGCCGACGAACGTGACCCGGAAGGTCGGCCGTTCGTGTTGCTGGTGCCGATCCTGGCCGGCGGCCGGGTGTTGATGGAGATCGTCGCCGAGGACATGTTCGACCGCGGTTTCGATGTCGCCTTCTGCAAGCGGGCCGGTTCGGCGATGCGCGAAGGGCAACGCGGGCCCGAACTGCAACAGCTGTTCGCGCGCACGGTCCTGCATCAACGGCTGTTCCTCGCCTGGCTGCGCGACGCGACCGCGTTCGAGCCGCAGCCGCAGTTCGTGCTCGGCATCTCGCTCGGCGGCATGATCGCCACCGCCGTCGCGGCGCTCGAACGGGAGCTCACCGGAGTCGCCATCTGCCTGTCCGGAGCCGATCTGCAGAGCCTGGTGCCGGCCAGCGCCGAGGCCCGGGTACAGCGCTGGGTCGAGTGGCGCAAAGACGCCGACGGCGTCGGCATCGACCACCTCAGGTGGGAGCTGCACGAGTATCTGACGTCGGATCCCTTGCTGCTGGCCTCGGCGATAGCAACCGACAAGGTGTTCATGGTCTCGGCCAGATTCGACGAGGTCGTGCCCGGCAAGAACCAGGACCTGCTCTGGGAGGCGCTGGGGCGACCGGCCAGAATGACCGTGCCACTGGGCCATTACACCGCGGCGCTGGCGATCGGCCCGATCCTCGGCGCCGCCACGGACCATTTCCGCGAGTTGCTGCCGCACGTACCGGCCGCGCTGCCAGCGGCGGCGAGTCCGCGCTGATCGCCGCTGGAAAACGTACCGGGAGGAACGCCAGACCTTGCGCGTTGCTGGCGCCAACGGTTTCATTCTTCGCCCCAAGTTCAACTGCCACCCAGCCGCCTCCCATGGATCTCCGAATCACCCTGGCATCTCTTGCCCTCTTCACTGCCACCGCCATCGCCCAGGAGGGGCAGGGCGCCGAACAACCCAACTCGGGCGCCGTCATCGAAGAGCTGCAGGCCGAGAAGGCCCGCCTGCTGAAGGAGATCGATTTCGCGCGGCTGCGGGCAGCCAGCGCGGGCAAGTCGCTGGCCGAGAAGCTCGGCGCCCGCGGCCAATCCTTCGCCTCGATCGACGCCGGCACCAACCAGCCCGCCTCGCCGGTCGCCATGCAGATGCAGAAGGCTCGCGTCATGACGGAGGCCGAACGCGCCGACCTCAAGGACGACGTGCTCATGACCATCGATGGCGTGCCGCTCTACCAAGGCGAGTACGACACCCTGATGAACTACCTCGGCGAGCTGCCCAACTCGGGGCCCGAGGAGATCCGCGCCCAGCGCGTGATGTTCGAGCTGATCCGCATCAAGACCGTCCAGGCTGCCTTCCCGGAGAACGACGCCGAGGGCCAGGTGTCCGAGGTCTACGCCCAGCTCCAGCAGGGCAAGCCGCTGTCCGAGCTGGCGGCCTCGATCGGCACGGTGCTCGGGGCCAAGGAGGACGGCAGCCTCGAGGTGACCCGCAACTCGTTCCTCGGGACCGCGTTCGAGCGCGCCGCCTTCGCGCTGCAGAAGGGCGAGACCTCGCGTCCGATCCGCACCGTGTTCGGCTTCGCCGTCTTCCAGGCCGACGACATCCAGAAGGGCGCCGAGTCGGCGCTCGACAAGGTCGTGGGCCACGCCGTGCTGGTGAAGTACGCCGGCGACGAGAAGCAGGTCAACCTCGCCCAGGGCAAGGCGGCGCGCGGTCAGGCGGTGATCCTGGTCCGCGAGGAGTCCGCGATGGGGTTGCTGCCGGCGCTCTACCGGCCGATGCCGCCCGTCCAGGATTCACCCGCCAACAACCTCGACGGACTCAACGGCCGCCTGCAGGCCGTACGCAACGCGATCGAGAAGCTCGGCGCCGGTGACGCGACGGCGCCCGACGTCCAGGCGCAGCTGAAGTCGCTGAAGCAGCAGGAGATCGACCTGATGAAGGCGATCGAGGGCGTGCAGAAGGTGACCGGCGACATCGAGGCCGGTGGCCTGCCCGCGGCCCCGGTCAAGGTCCCGGGCAAGAAGGACGCCGATCAGGCGACCATCCAGCCGGCCAAGGTCCTCCCGCTGAAGAAGTAGCCGCGCCCGCGCAACCTGAGGGAGGGGAATGCCAACCATCCGCAAGAGCGGCGGCGTCGTCGCGTTCTATTGGCAGGGCAAGATCGCCGACCCACGCGATGACGGCTTCTGCGCGGCGCTCGCCGAGCGCCGATTCCGCACCATCGAGAACGCCGCATCGGAGGAGGTCTCGGTCGGCTGGGTGACGCCCAACCTGCCGACCGGCGATGACTTCTCGACCGAAGACCTCGATGCCGGCGTGGCGACCTGGCTGCGCTTCCGCATCGACAAGAAGGTCCTGCCGGCCAAGTGGCTGCTGATCCACCTCGAGACCGAGGAGCGCGCCCGCGGCAAGAAGCTGTCGCCGCGCGAGCGGCGCGAGGTCAAGCAGGACATCGGCGAGAAGCTGCTGCCGCGGGTGCTGCCGACGGTCAACCTCGTCGATGCCCTGCTGTTCCACGACCGCAAGATGGTGCTGCTGTTCGCCACCAGCAAGAGCGTCGTCGAGGCGTTCGGCAAGCTGTTCTTCGAGACGTTCTCGGTGCCGCTCGATCGCGCCAACCCGTTCCAGTGTGCGCTGCGCGCCGGCCTCGATCGCGAGGCCACGGCAGCCCTCGAACGACTCGAACCGGTGCGCTGGCCCGACGTCACCCGCGCCGACGACGACCGACCGGCGCTGCGATCCGTCGCCGCGGAAGCCGCGATCGAGGAGGTTGAAGCATGACCGGTGACGCGGTTCCCGCCACCCACGGCTTCCTCGGCGAGGAGTTCCTGACCTGGCTCTGGTACCGGTGGGAAACCGACGGCGGCGAGTATGAGCTGTCTGCCGGCCGCACCGTCGGCATCGCGCTCGACGACTTCCTCGCCTTCGCCGCACCCAGTGACGACGAGACCGAGCAGACCCTGCGCCACGGCCTGCCGACGCGCACCGCCGAGGCCCGCACCGCGCTGCGACAGGGACGTCGCCTGAAGAAGGCCAAGCTGATCCTCGCCGAGGGTTCGCGGCAGTGGATCGCGACCCTCGACGCCTCGACGATGACGCTGACCGGCGTGCGCCTGCCCGAGGATGCCGAGGACGTCGAGTCGCCCGCGGACCGCACCGCCGATCGCGCCGCCAACTGGCACGCCCTCTACGAGACGCTGATGGCGATCTACCGCCTGTTCCTGCGCGAACGCCTCGCCGCCGACTACCGCGGCGGCGACGGCGAGAAGCAGGCGCAGTGGATGGCGGACTGAGCCCTGGACCTGCAGACGCCGCAACGCGGCACAGCGTCGACGGCGCAGCGAGGCCTCCAGCGCCGCTGCGGCGTTTCCTCGGGGGGCTCGCGGCGACCCGGGCGTTCACAGGTCGGTCTGCAGCCGCCCGAACAGCTCCTCGGCCCAGGCCGCCGTGGCCTCGGCGTGCCCCGCGGGCGCGGTGGTCCCCCACACGATCACCAGCACGCGCCGGGTCGCCTCCCCCGTCTTGGTGCGCTGCGCGTCCTTGACCGCGTTGGCGCACGGACCCTCGGCATCGCACAGGCTGAGCAGACCACCGACGTCGATCTCCTGCCCGCTGCGGTTGAAGACGTAGCGCGTGCCCGGCGCCGGCAGATCGACGCGCAACGGCGGCGTGCAGGCATCGAGATCGACGACGCTGATCGGCAGACCCGAGTGCAGCGAGACGGCGTTGCCGATGTCGACGACGGCGTTGATCGGACCGAGCCGGCCATCGGCTGCGGCCGCGGCGAGATACTCGGACGATGGCTTGCCGCGCCCGGTCGGCCGGTAGCCGTGACCGCGCAGCAGATCGCGCACCGCGGCCCGCAAGCCGTCGGGCGGCGACAGCGGGGCGGCGGCCCCTGGTCGCAACAACTCGGCGAGCCAAGGCGGCGTCACCAGTTCGCCGAGCGGCCGCGGCAACTCGACCTCGAAGTGCCGCAGCGCGAGCCGGGGATGGTCGAGAACGTCGAGCTTCATCGCCGCGGCAGGTGCTGCATCGCCAGCAGGTGCAGGTTGGCCATCAGGTCCTCGCGATCGCGGAAGCGCCAGCTGCCGTCGCCGCCGAGCGGCACCGTCGCCGGCGGCGCATCGAGCCGATGCAGCGGATCGAAGCCATCCTCGTCGCGACGCCGCCAGTTGCCATGGTGCGAGTGCTGCCACAGCACGCCGTCGCCGCGCGTCGACAGCAGGCGCCAACCGAGATCCCACCGCGCCTGCAGCAGCCGGCGGCCGCCGTCGTCGCTGCGATCCTCGTAGTCCCGGACCTCGAACACGAGAATCGCATCGACGGCGAGCACGTCGCCGGCGACGGCCAGGTCGGCCGGCTGCGCCAGGTCATCGCGCCACAGCCCGGCATCGCCGAGCAGCTGCCGACCGACCGCCATCGAGACCATGTGATAGCCGCGGCCGGCCAGCGCGGCGTCGAGCCCGCTCGACAACGACGGCGAGAAGGCGGCGTAGTCGGCATGCACGCCGGGCCAGACCGCGATCGCGGTCGGCATCCGGCCGACGAACGGCGTCGGCTCGACCGTCGAGAACCGGCAGCCCGCGAGCGCGAGCCCGACCAGCCCGAGTGCCGGCACGGGCGCCGGCCTGACACGCCACCGGCCGGCCATCAGCGCCCGCGACCCCGGCCGCGACCTCCGCCCTGCGGGATCTCGTGCCGCGGCAACATCTCCTCGCGCTGCGCCGTCTGCCAGACGAAGGTCGCCATCACGACCGAGGCCTGCATCAGGTCCGCGGCGACGGCGTGATCCCAGTTGTCCATGTTGGAGTGGTGCGTCCTGGTGCCGTAGCTGACCGGATCCTGGATGAACTGGAAGCCGGGCACGCCGACGGCGTGGAACGCGAGATGATCGGTGCCGCCGGTGTCGTCGAGCGTCAACGTCGACGCGTCGTGGACGTGGAACGGCCGCAGCCAGGCGCGGAAGATCGGCGCCACCGCCTCGTTGCCCTGCAGGTAGACGCCGCGGACCTTGCCGGTGCCGTTGTCGAGGTTGAAGTAGCCCGACACCAGGCCCTGCTCCGGCAGCAACTCCTCGCGCGAGCCGAGGTGCTGGCTGACGTAGCCGCGCGAGCCGAGCAGGCCCTGCTCCTCACCGCTCCACAGGCAGGCGCGGACGGTACGCCGCGGCTTGTTGCCGCTCTTCTCGATCCAGGCCGCGATCAGACGCGCGGCCTCCATCACGACGGCGCTGCCGCAGCCGTTGTCGGTCGCACCGGTGCCCGATTGCCAGCTGTCGAAGTGGGCGCCGAGCATCGCGAACTGGCCGCCGATCGCCGGGTCGGCGCCGCCGATGTCGGCCAGCACGTTGTAGTCGTTGAGGTCATCGGTGAAGAACGTCGTCCGCAGCTCGAGCGCGAGGCGCACCGGGATCCCCTTCTGCAGGATGCGGCACATGCGGTTGTAGTGCTCGACCGCGATCGTGAACTGCGGAATGACCTCGGCGCCGATGTGCTGCGCCCGCACCGATTGCCCTTCCTGCGGCAGCGCGCTGGCGCCCTGGACGAACACCGTGCCGTAGTCGCCCTTGCTGCTGCGATCGATGATCGCGAGCGGGCGCTTCTTCTGCACGATCTCCATCATCTGCCGGCGACGCTGGAAGCCCATGCGGAAGTCGTTCTGCCGCGCGCTCGCGGCGCGCGCTGCCGGCGCGAGCGCCTCGGCCCGCTTCTGGTTGGCCATCGTCAGCAGCTCCTCGGCGTCGAGCCGCTTGCTGGTGCCGTCGAACGGCTCGCTGACCTCACGCGGGTCCTCGATCAACACGATCTTGCCGCCGAGCGGCATCGCCTCGAGCTGCTCGGCCGTCAGCGCCGCGATGTGGACGACCTCGGCCTCGACGCGGCCTTCGAAGCCCGGCGACCAGACCTTGGCGTAGGCCAGCACCGGCCACGGGTTGTCGCCCGTGACCTCCATGTTGATGTGATCGCAGCGCCAGCCGCGGCCGAACGGCCCCCAGGCCTCGGTGCGCGCCTCGTAGCCGAAGCTGCCGAACCTCTCGGTCGCCCACTGCTGGGCCTTGCGCAGGTTCGGCGAACCGGTGACGCGCGGGCCGTAGACGTCGCAGATCCAACTCAGGTGATCCATGACCTGCGATCGCTCCAGCCCCTCCTCGAGGAAGAACTTCACCGCTTCGTCATCGACCTGATCGCGGCCGGGTCCCTGGCCGGCGAGCAGCGCTGGCAGCAGCAGGGCAATGAGACATGGGTTCTGCAACGGCTTCATGGGACCTCGTAGGGGATGAGGGAATTCGGGATCCGGATCGACGCCGACCGGGGGTGGCTGCGCATGCTACCCAAAAGGGCAGGCCAACACGCGCGCGCCCCGAAGGCGGTCGCGAGAGCCGAGAATCCACAGCGGCTCCGACAAGGCTCACTTGACGCGCCGCGGTCTGCCGATCAGAGTCTCACCCGCACGGCAAGGTACACACCGCC
>JAGQRA010000424.1 GCA_020425885.1 Planctomycetota bacterium
GTCGCCGGTGCGGTGCCAGACCTCCCGCTGCTCGCCCCCGGTCAGGTCGTCGATGACCACGAGGATGTCGACGTCGCTGTCCTCGTTGCCCTCACCGCGCGCGCGCGAACCGAACAGCTGCAGCTGCCGCACGCGACGACCGAAGCGGCCGCGGATGAAGTCGACGAACTCGCCGATCGCCGTGCGCTCGGCGTCGCCGAGGGTCGATGGCAGGTCGGCAACTGACATGCAGGCAGGCTACGTGGAATCCGATGGCCAGACAAGCGAGGCGGCGGTGCGCCGCTGCCAAGGTGTGCTAATAGCCGGCCTTCTTCTCGAGCCACTTCACCCATGGCTCGTCCATCTCCTCGATCCGTCGCCCCATCACCTGGTCGAACAACGAGCTGCTGTCGCCCTTCTTGTCGCCGAGCGCCTGCCGCACGTAGTCGAGGAACGGCTCGCGCGTCGCCGGCTTGTTGTCATCGTCGAGCAGCCAGGCGACGAGCATCGTCGCCGAGGCCCAGTGGATCGCGGTCGGCGTATCGTCCATCAGGTAGAAGCCGCCGTACATCGGCAGATGGAGCAGCGAGCCGAGGCGGAACGAACGGCCCAGCGCGGTCAGGGCGGTGCGCTGCGGCAGCTGGAGGTCGCCGGCGAAGGCGTAGCCGGCGGCGCCCTGCATCGTGTTCTCCATCAGCATGCCGAGCCCGACCTCGAGCCAGGCGCAGACGCGGTCGCGGTCGCTGCGCTGGTCGACCTCGCCGATCAGCGAGCGATACAGCAGCGCCTGGGTGCCGACGAAGAACAGCTTCTCGGGCCGGGTCGGGGCGACGCCGGCGTAGAACGTGCGCCCCTCGTCGCCGTGCGGCGGCGGCACGTAATAGGGCGCAGGTCGGAAACCCCACTTGTCGAACTCGTTGCCGTTGCGCGCGACCTCGATGGTCATCGGCCGCAGCGTCTCCTCGAGCTGCAGCGCCGCGCCGAAGCGCTGATAGAACGTCGCGCCGAGCTGCTCGAGATCGAGCAGGGCGGCGACGTTCGCCCGCAGGCCGTCGTTGCAGCGGACCACGAAGCGCTCGCCGGCGATCTCGATCCCCTTCTTGCCGATGAGTTCGGCGAGCTTGCCCGGCGCGACGTCGCGGCCGTCGTACTTCCACAGCCACTCCTTGCCGGCCTTGCGGTGGCCGAGGAACTCGTGCGCCCCCTCGTGGTCGTGATCGAGTGCCAGCAGCATGGCCTGGGCGCGGGCCAGTCCGGGCAGGCCGCGCGATTCGGCCCAGTCGACGAGGAACCACTGCGCCCGTTCGTTGTCCTTGTGCGCGATGCGTCGGCGGCAGAACTCGCGGACCCGATCGGCGACGAGGTCGATGGCGGCGATCTCCTTCCTGGCGATGCGCACGCGCCGGCCGCCCTGCAGCACGAGCAGCTCGTCGGCAGCGGTCGGGATCGCTACCCGCCCGGTCACGACCTTGCCGTCGGTGCGCGTGACGACGTCGCGCATGTCGTCCTGGGCCGGTGCCGAGGCGATCAGGAGCAGTGGCAGCGAGAGCCCGATGCTCGCACGGATCCTCATGCGCGATAGCCTACCCGAGAATGGCTCACCCGGCGCTACTGCAGACCGCGCACCGACCCTGGCCGCTGCCGTCGCGCGCGTGGGCGATGACGATGGATTGGGAAGATCTCCTGTTCCTGCATTGGCCGGTCGAGGCCGCGGCGATCCGTCGACTGCTGCCGCCCGGGCTCGAGCTCGAGACCTTCGACGATGCGGCCTGGCTCGGCATCGTGCCGTTCCGCATGGCGCGCACCAGGCTGCGCTGGTTCATGCCGCTGCCGACGGCGCATCACTTCCCCGAGCTGAACGTGCGCACCTATGTCCGCTGCGGCGATCGTTCCGGCGTCTGGTTCGTCAGCCTCGACGCCAACAGCCGGCTCGCGGTCGCCGGCGCGCGGGCGTCGTTCGGTCTGCCCTACCTGAACGCGAAGATGCAGGCCGAACGGAACGGCGACGAGTTCCGCTTCGCCAGCGAACGCACGGACCGGCGGGCGCCGGCGGCGAGGTTCGTGGCGCGGTGGCAGGTCGCCGGCGAACGCGCCGAGGTGCGGCCCGGCACGTTCGAGCACTTCCTCTGCGAGCGCTACTGCCTGTTCGTCGGCGATCGCGATGGTCGGGTGTGGCGCGGCGACATCGCGCACGAACCGTGGCGGGTGGTGAAGGCCGAGGTCGGGCTCGAGGTCTGCGACATGACGCGGTTGCTCGGTATCGATCTCGATGGGCCACCGGTGTCGGCGTTGTCGGCCGCGGATCAGACGGTGGCCGGTTGGTCGCTGGTGCGGGCGGACGGCTGAGATCGCCGGTCAGCGACGCCGCCAGCGCTCGAATTCGTCGGCACGCGCGGCGGTATCGCCGATCTCGTCGACGAACTGCAGATAGCGATCGTGGACCTCGACATCGTCCGGCGCGAGGCCGATGGCGCGCCGCCAGGCGGCCTTCGCATTCTCGGTCTCGCCGAGCCGCTGCAGGCAGAGCGCCTGGCCGATGGCGTAGCGAGGGGCTGCCGGCGCGAGCGCGGCCGCGGCATCGGCGGCCTGCAGTGCGGCCGTCAGATCGTCGTCGGCGAGCAGGGCCTCGCTGAGTTTGGCA
>JAGQRA010000425.1 GCA_020425885.1 Planctomycetota bacterium
ATCGGGTTCATCGCCCTGCTCAACAACGACGCGACCGCCGACGCCGACTGGGTCCGCCAGCTCGTCGCCTGCGCCGAAACCGACCCGTCGATCGGCATCGTCGCCAGCACGATGCTGTTCCACGATCGCCCCGACCGCATCGAGAACACCGGCGTCGTGCTGCTCAGGAGCGGCGAGGCCGTGCCGCGTGACCGCGGCCGCCCGGCCGCCGCCGCGGCGCGCGCCGGCCGTTTCCCGATCGGCGCCTGCGGCGGCGCCGTCCTCTATCGCGCCGCGATGCTGCGTGAGATCGGCCTGTTCGCGCCGGATTTCTTCGCCAACTTCGAGGATGTCGAACTGTCGCTGCGCGCGCTGGCCACCGGCTGGGACGTCCGCTTCGCCCCTGATGCGCGCGTGCGCCACAAGCTGTCGCGCAGCATCCGCAAGGTGCGCGACGAGGAGTTCCTGCTGCGCAGTCAGCGCAACCTGCTGTGGTCGAACTACACCCGGCTGCCGTGGCAGGCGATCGTGCTCAACTCGCCGGCGATCCTGGCCGCGCACCTCGCCCTGCTGCTGATCTCGCCGTTGGTCGGGCAGTTCCAGCTGGCCCGTGTGATCTGGCGATCGCGCCTGGCCTTCTGCCGCAACCGCGAGGCCGTCGTCGCCGAACGCCGGCGCTTCCGGCCGCTGCGCCGCGGCGGCTGGGCCCGGATCTGGTGGCGTCAGAGCGGCTTCGTGCCGTACTACCTGAAGTCGTTCCTCGACATCGTGGTGCTGCGGCGGCGTCGGTTCTTCGAGTGACGCGGCGGGTCGCCCGCGCTGCGGCCATCAGGGCAGCGTCAGGCGGTGCCACGCGCCGGTCGCATGATCGGGCACGAGGATGGCCAGCGCCTTCCCCAGCGCTCGCAGCGGCTCCGGCACCTCGATGCGCAGGCCGGCGAACAGCGCCTGCCGGGTGCCGGCCGCGGCGGCGACGTCGGGACGCTCGAGCCGCGAGAACGGCATCGTGGCGCGGATCGAGAAGCGACCGCCGCCGAGATCCTCGGCGAGACAGAGTTCTGATGGCGGCGTCTGCGTGCTGACAAGGTACAGCCAGCCGCCGATCCGCATCACCTCGCC
Source organism: Planctomycetota bacterium (assembly GCA_020425885.1). The sequence goes on from JAGQRA010000425.1 coordinate 1,099, forward strand.
GTTCGGGGTACGTGCGACCTCGTCGATCGAGCAGCGGATCACCGCCACGCTCGCGACCGACGAGGCCTCGACCACGGCACCGACGGCCGGCGTGGCCAGCCCTCCCGCATTCGCGGCACCGATCCGTTCGTAGGCGGCCTGCAGCGCGGCCGTCGCGGCGTCCCGATCCATTCCGCGCACATCGCACAGAATCCAGTGCGTGGCGGTGACGGGCCGATCGGCGACGATCTCGATATCCGCTGGCCACAGGTCGGGATCGCCGGCGTCGGGATCGAGGACGACCGGCGCGCCATCGCGGCGCAGATGGCGGTAGCTCGCCGCGACGCCCTCGTCGCCGCCGGCGGTCGGACCGTCGCCAACGCTGACGAAGCGGACCCCTCGCTCCTCGAGCCAGTCGACGGCGGCCTCGATGGTGCCATGCGCCGCGATCAGTCGTCGCCAGCCGGCAGCGTCGATGGCGACGATCAACTGATCGCGATCCCCTGGCCAACGCTCGATCAGATCGGCATCGCCGCCATCGGCGACCAACACCGCGGCGACATCACGCACCGCATCCTGACTCGCCAGGCGTCGGTCGTCATTCGTTCCGATCTCCTGACAACGCACCTGCCACGGACTGCCTCGTCCGACCGTCGCAACCGCAGGTCCCGACGCCTCGAGTCGCCGACACAGCGTCGACAGTGTCCGTTCGACGACATCGAAGGGCATGAACATGCACTCGCGCGGATAGCGCACGACGAACACTCCGGCGCAGGCCAGGGAGTAGTAGCCGGTGTAGGAGTGGTAGCTCACGAAGCGCCGGTAGCGGCCGATCAGCACCAGACCGGGTCGCCGGAACACGTTGGCGATGTGGGCGACGCCGCTGTCGATGCCGATGAACAGCCGGCAACCGGCGACCACGGCCAACAGCTGCGACAGACCGGTGCGGCCGGCGAGCTCGAGCACGCGCGGATCGTTGCCGAGCCAGGGGGCCTGCCTTGCACCGACATGCACGATCGAGAGCCCGGTGTGGTCGAGCAGGTAGCGCAGCAGGCGGCTCCAGCCATCGACGCTCCAGTTGCGCGCCGACTCCTCGGACTCGGAATGGAGCACCACGTATGGCTCGACCAGCTCGGGGACCGTGGCGACGGCGGGCGGTGGCACCTCGAGCGAGGGCGGCCGCGGCTGCCAATCGATGCCGGCCACGGCGGCGAAGGCCTCGGCCAGCGAGCCGAAGTCGTAGTAGTTCTCGGTGTCGACCCGGGTATCGCCGGAGAGGTTGCGCCAGGAGCCGCCGCAGCAGGCGCACGACTTGCCGTTGAGGTTGAGATCGAAGACCTGCCAGGAGCCGAGCTGCCGAACCGCATCGGCGAGTTCACCGTAGCAGTCGATCTCGATGTAGTCGTCGACACCGGGAACGAGCAGCGCGATCTCGCGATACCGCGCGCGTCCGAACCAGGCCAGGCGCACGTCAGGATGCCGCTCCCGTACCAGGCCGACGATGGCGCTGGCGGCGATGAAGTCGCCGAGCCGCTCGAGCAACAGCAAAGCTGCCGGGGCTCGCCCTGCCGAACGACACGAGTCGGCGAAGCCTGCGATGGCGCGGCGCACACCTCGGACCCGACGGCGCCGTCGCAGGAAGCCGAGGATGCGGATCGCGATCGAGCGGAGCGACACGGCGGCACTAGATTGCCGTGAGCACGGCGATCAGCTCCTGGCCGAGGCCGGCAGCGGCGCCACCGGCGGCCATCATCGACTCGAAGCCACCGCCGGCACCGGACACCAGGTCGAGACAACGCCGGCGCTGCCACTCGGGAAGCAGCTCGCCCTCGTAGTCCATGAACGCGCGCAGGCTGGGCAACAACGGCGCGCCGTCGCCTTCTCGCGTGGTCAGGTGACGCAGCCGCAGACCGGCGACGTCGGCGATGCACCGCAGCGACCGCGACGAGAAGTAGCCGACGTGGATCGGAGGCACGAACCACTCCCAGGTCGAGCCGAGGATCTCGGCGGCCAGCGAGCGCCGGTTCGGTGTCCACAGCACCAGGATGCCGCCTGGCGCCAGGTGGTCCCGCATCCAGTCGAAATCGAGTCGCGGGGTGATCGAGTGCTCGATGACATGCCGCGTCAGGATGCAGTCGAAACGTTCGTCGGTCGCGATCGAGGTGATCGGCTGCCGCCAGATGCGGACGCCGCGACTCTGTTCGAGCGCCCGCGCCGAATTGCTCGACAGGTCCTGGCCGCGGACGTCGAGGCCGCGCTGGTGCAGCCCGAACAGCAGCGTACCCTGACCGCAGCCGACCTCGAGCACGCGTCTGCCGCCGTTGCCGAATCGGTCGAGAAAGCCACAGACGAGCTCGGTGTCGGCGGACGGGCTCAGCACATCGGGGCCGAGGGGCGCGTGGTCCCAGTACTCGGTCTCGTAGATCGCGCCCAGCGCGTGGGCGGCGGGCAAGGGCTCGGCGAGGCCGAAGTCGCAGCGCGGACAGGTCACCAGTCGGAACGGGCCGCGCGCGACCGCTTCGTCGAGACGCCGACCCTCGGCACCGCACCAGGCGCAGGGCGCCGCGGTCGTATCCGCCACCTCGATCTCGCGCACCTCGGAGCTGATCCTCGCGGTCTGGCCGTAGGTCGTGCCCTTGCTGCCGCAGGTGACGACGACCTCGAGTTCGCTGCGATCGCCCGCCGTTTCGACGAAGGCCTGGAAACCCGAGCGGGCCGCACCGGGCAACTTCGGATAGGCGGCGAGCACATCGGGGCGCGGCTGGCAATGTACGGCGCGGGCCCAGGCACCGTCGCCGAAGCGGACCCGGATGTCGCGAACAGGCTCTCCGGCGGCGGCCCATCCCGAGACCTCGAGCCAGCCATCGTAGCTGCGAACCGGCACCCCGGCTCGCGGCCGGTCGATGGCAATCAGCTTCTTCATGATCCGGCTCCGGCGGTGATCGCATCCCACAACTGCATGCTGCGCAAGGCTTCGGTGACACGGACCGCGGTCGCCCGAGCCGAGGCGTGCTGCATCATCTGCCGCGCTCCTGCCGACCAGGCATCACGATCCTCGCGAGCGCCGGCGACGACCCGCGCCACCGCCGCATCGATGCGCCGGGGGTCCGCATCTGCGACGCGATACAGATGCGCCGGGTCGTCGAGCCCGAAGGCCGCCGGCGGCAGGCTGCCGAGCACGATCACCGGCTTGCGATGGAACAGCGCATGTGTTGCCGGCCACAGGTCCGCACAGCCGGCGCCCGAGTCGGGCTCGCCGAGCTCGCGCCCGAGGACGACCGCGCCGGTGACGAACATGGCGTCCGACATCTCGAGCAGCGCCATCAGGGCCAGCGGATCGTCGTTCGACCGCTCGACCACGATCGAAGCCGCATCCGATTGCCGCGCCCACGCGTCCCAGTCCGCGTACAGCCGGTCCGTGGTGACGTTGACGACGAGGGAGACCTTGGCGAATCGGGTGGCATGATCACGAGCGCGCCGGTCCCAGGTCTTGCGCAGCGCGGCGGAGGCCGCATTCGGCGAACGTTCGTCGACGCAGACCGTGAAGACGCGGTCCTCGTCCCGCAGCCCGCGTGCCAGTCGCGACTGGTGACGAACGGTGCCGATCTGACACGAGCTGCCGATCCACTCGACCTTGGCGCCGCCGGCCGCGAGGCGCTCGCCCAACGCATGTGAGGCCGCGAGGAACCCGTGCACGCGATCGCGTCGCGCCAGCCATTCGCCGAGCTCGGATCGGTTGCGAACGAGCGGATGCAGCACGATCGTGGAGCCCTCGGCGCGGCGCAGGTTGGCGTCGAGCCCCTTGATGGCGGAACAGAGGATCGAAAGACGCGCCCGGCCCTGCCCGTGCAGCTGAGCGCTCCCGGCATCACGGACGACGCGCAGGCCGAGGGTCTCGAGGACATGGGCCAACCCGAGCGCCATCGCCGATTCCCGCGCGTCCAGCCCCGGCCCGATCATCAACGCGATGTCGGCGGCCACGGCAGTCGATCGCGATGAACTGGCGATGGCCATCATCCTCTCGACCTCTCCGCGAGCAGCGCATTGCGCGTGGCCTCCAGGAAGGCGTAGCCGTAGGTGTCGTCCGGTTCGAGGTAGGCGGCCTCGGCCCACTCGTTCCAGGCGTTGACGAACATCAATCGCTCCTCGCCGACGAAGAACGAACGCGTGTCGTGGATGGCGAACTCCAGCCAGGTCTGGTATTCGGCGGGCCCCGAGTTGACGAACACGTTGGCGTCGTGGGCGCGGCGCGCGGTGTTGTCCCAGCCGGGCATCACGCTGCGGAATCGCTTGTAGGCCGGCAGCTCGCGCGTGCAGAACGCCTCCACGACCCGACGGTAATCGTGGACCACGCCGACGAAGTCCGGGTCGCGCGCCGCGCTCGGCACATCGATCGGTTGGCCGGCCTCGTGCGGCGGAAACTCGACGCTGGCATCGAAGCCGCAGGCCGTCGGATCCCACTGGGTGCGGATCAACGCGTGCGACTCGACGGCGACGACGTAGATCTCGCCGACCCCGCGCTCGCGGCACACCTGGCGCCAACGCTCGACCGTCCGCTTCGAATCGGGCAGCGCCAGCGGCGAATAGACCAGCAGCAGCGGGGCGCCATGGACCCGGACGTAGGCCGGGTGCTCGAAGTAATGGATGAAGTCGTCGATCAGCGCCAGGTCCTCGTCGTGCCCGTAGTCCTGACGCATCAGGACATGGCGGGCCTGACCGTCCCACTGTCGGGTCCAGTTCTCGTTGGCCCAACAGAGACTGAACGGCATCGTCCAGTCGGGGTCGTTGCGCACCTGCTCGAGCGGCATCTCGAGGATCCGGCGCCCGTTGAGGCGGTAGTAGTAGAACGTGAAGCCGTAGATCCCGTAGCGCTGCGCCAGCTCGGCCTGCTGTCGCATCACGCCCGGAGTGCGCAGGTCGTAGTAGCCCAGGTTCGCGGGCCGTCGCGGCTGACGGTGACCACGGAACCGCGGCCGCGCCTTGGCGACGTTGCGCCACTCGGTGAAGCCCTCCCCCCACCAGCGGTCGTTCTCGGCGATGGGATGGAACTGCGGCAGGTAGAAGGCCATGAGCCGGACCTTGTCGCGCTCCTCGAGCTGCTGCCCCCAGCGCTCGAACAGCCGCAGCTGGTTCCGGTGCGCCAGCGCGACCTTGTTGGCCTGGCCACTGGTGGCCGTCGTCTTGCTCAGGTGGTGGACGACCGTCGCCGCCGGCTCGTACATCACGATCCGACCATCGGCCTGCATCTTCAGGCAGAGGTCGGCGTCCTCGCAGTAGGCCGGCGCATAGAGGTCGTCGAAACCGCCCAGTCGCAGGAAGTCCGAACGCCGGATGGCGACGCATGCGGCCGACACGTAGTCGACGCATCGCGCATAGGAGAACCGCGCCGCCGCGGGGTCCTCGAACAGGCCGACCATGTCGCCGGCGCCATCGAACCGCAGGCGCCCGCCGCCCTCCTGCAGCACCCCCTCGGGGAACAGCAGCCTGGGGCCGACCATGCCGATCTCCGGCTGGCGCAACGCCTCGAGCAGTGGCGGCAGCCAACCGGCGGTGACCTGCGTGTCGCTGTTCAACAGCACGATCACGGCGCCGCGCGCCTGCTCGACTCCGCGATTGCAGGTCCGCCCGAAGCCCTGCTGCGAATCCTGCCGCACGTAGCGGATGCGCTGCAATCCGGCCAGGCAGCGCGCCGTGGCCTCGGACGAGGCGTCATCGACGACGACGACCTCGTAGTCAGAAGCGGTGTAGGTGGCGATCGACAGCAGGCACTCGAGCGTCACCGCCAATTCGTCGTGCACCGGGATCA
>JAGQRA010000426.1 GCA_020425885.1 Planctomycetota bacterium
AGATCGTGGACCTTCGCTTCGCACCGACGCTGGTGAGCCGTCCGGACTCGTTGCGCGCGGATGTAGTGGCCACCGGCGACCGCGTCACCGTGCGGGCGCGACACGAGGTGTTCGCACTCGGGGGCAAGCCATTGGTCGACTTCGGGCACGTTTTTGAGGTCGACCGGCGCTGCATCTTCACGGTCTGGCCCTGATCCGCTTCAGACTCCAGCTACGACTCCGGCGGGAACTCGGGCACGAAGTAGCGCGCTGGCTTCTTGTAGAGCCGCGCCAACTTCGACAGCTCGATCACGTCGAGGCGGCGCACGCCGCGCTCGACCTTCGACATCCATGCCTGATCCTGGCGGAAGGGCTCGGCGGCTTCCTTCTGCGTTAGGCCGGCTTCTTCACGTGCCTGGATCAGGCGCGTGAGGAACCGCTTGTATTCGACTGACTGTGCCGAGCCCATCCTTGAGCCTCGGCAACCGCCTCAAGTGCAGGGCTGACGAAGCCGAAGAACGCTAGATCGCGCTCCGAGACATGCGAAAATCGCCTGCAAAGTCCGGCGTAGCGCGTGCTTCTTGCTGACCAGGAGGCTGGGGGACCTCACCGATGGGCTCTATTCGTCGATTCGCTCTTCTCGCTTTGGCTACCGTGCTTGCTGGCTGCACCAGCTTCGAGCAGTGGCTCGACAAGCTGGAAGGCAAGGAGCCGCGACCAGCGGAAGCGCGCCCCACTGCCGCGACACCCAAGACCGCGCCGATGCCGCCGGCCTCGCCGCCCGCCAAGCCCGCGCCGCCGCCGCCGACGTGGAGCACCACGTTCCCGACCGGCGCACGGATCACGTTCGGGCGCGCCGAGTCCTTTGCGGCGGTCGAAGACCACGCGGTCGACGTCATCACGAGCGAACTCTGCGGTGTCGGATGGACGCGCCAGTTCGGCAACTACCCCAGCATCTACTTCGTCGAGATCGACAACCGTAAGGGCAAAGCCGATGTCTCGTGGTCACCGCGCGACCGGGTGGTCTTGGCCGCGCAAGGCCGCACCTACGAGCAGGAGCAGGGCTTCCGGTTCGCGGCCGTCATGCAGCGGTTCGGCGGCCACGCACAGACCGTGCTCCCCGGAACCGCCGCGATCATGCCGGTCGTTTTCGTGAATCCAGTCCCGTGGCGCTCGATCACAACGGCGCGGATTCAGAGCGGGTCCACCGCGATCCCGCTGGCTTGCGATGAGCAGCCGACAGGCAGCGCCGCGACCACGGCCGCGCCGGCCCGCTGAACCGCCGGAGAACAGGGAGACCAGAATGAGCACGCAGACCGAAGCAGCCAAATCCGCTCGCGCAGTCGAACGCCACGTCGATCCAGGTCGACAACGCGCCGCCCAGCCATCCGCGTGGGTCGAGACCCAGGTGTGGACCGGCCGTCCTTCTCAGATCGCAAACCTGGGCGCGTTCGTCTGGTGCGCGCTGCTCTGCTGGCTCGTCATCCCGGTCTTCGTCGCGATCTGGCGGTATCTGCTGGTCCGCACCATGCGCTACGAGCTGACCTCGCAGCGATTCCGCGTGACCCACGGCGTCTTGGCCCGGAGGACCGATGACGTGGAGCTGTTCCGGATCAAGGACTCCGCGCTCACTCAGACTCTGTTCCAGCGCCTGTTCGGACTCGCCACGATCGCGATGGCTACGTCGGACGAGTCCTCGCCGGTCGCGGTCATCGCGAGCATCCCGGCATGCCGCGCGAAGGAGCTTCGCGAGCAGATCCGCAACCTCGTGGAGGACCTGCGGGAGCGGAAGCGCGTCCGAGAAGTCGACTACGCATAGGCGTGACGGCAGTTTGAGTGCTCACTCCCCTCGCGAGTCCGCGCAGGCGAACTGGCTGGTGATGCCCACCCAGCGTCGCTTAGAGTCTGGTAACGGGCCTCCACTTGGCGGTCCGCGGCCAACCTGAGGGCGAATGATCGAATTCAGAATCGGCGGACGCTCGGTCACTCCCGCCAACGTCGGCGATGCACTGAAGGCGGCACTTCTGCAGGCGGTAGAAGACGACCTGCGTGCCAAGATTGGCAGCATTCGCGACCCTGAGACGGGCGAGTTCCCTCTTGTTGTGGTCAAGGGGCGCGACATCGAGAACCTCTCGATCAGCGTTGAGGGATCCTCGCGAGTAGTCGAGCTGGTCAAGGCGAGGCTTGGCCTCGATGATAAGCCAACAGAGGAAGGTGACTCGGGGATGGAACAAGATGAGAAGCTGGTTGCGTTTTTGTGTCACGCCACCGAGGACAAGGACCTTGTCCGTCGCTTGGCTGGTGACCTTCTCGCACGGGGCATCGACGTGTTCTTCGATGAGTGGGAGATTCGTGCTGGCGACAGCTTGCGGCAGAGAATCGATGCCGGCTTGCAGAACTGCACGCACTTCATCGCTGTCCTTTCACCCACCAGCATTGGCAAGCCTTGGGTCAACAGCGAGATGGATGCAGGCTTCGTCATGCAGCTGCAGCAAAAGGTTGCCTTCATACCGCTTCGCCTTGGCCTTGATGTGACGGCGCTTCCGCCGCTATTGCGAGGAGTTGCGTCGCCCACGATCGACAACTACGACGTTGACGTCGCGAAGCTGGTGTCTGATATCCATGGGCTGTCTAGGAAACCTCCAATCGGGCCAAGGCCGACGACCAAAGCGACCGCGACCGCGGGCTCCGAGGTGTCTCCTGCGGCCGAAGCGATAGTGAAGCTCCTCGTTGAACGATCGCAACACGGCGACATGCATGATCCGAGCATCGACGCCGACGAACTCAGGAAGGCGACCGGCCTGAACGATGACGACATCGTCGATGCAGTAGACGAGCTGTCAGGACAGGGGTATGTCGGCAAGCGCATCCACATGGGCTGCGACGTGATCGGCTTCGCTGAGATCTATCCCGAGGGCGAGTTGTTCGCAAAGTTTGATGCCTCATACATGACATGGGATCCGGCGGCGGACGCGCTCGTGCTGGCGACAAAGCTCATGGAGGCAGCCGGCAACTGGCTTCGGGTCGCCGAGGCTGCTGCTAGTCTGGCGTGGCCGCCGCGGCGCATGAACCCGGCGCTGCACTTCTTGATGAATCGGCGACTTGCGGA
>JAGQRA010000427.1 GCA_020425885.1 Planctomycetota bacterium
ATCGTCAAGGCCGGCCACGCCCGCGTGCTCGGCGGCATCGGCCGCAGCCAGGAGGCCGAGCCGATGCTGCGCGAGGTGCTGGCATCGCTGCGCGAGAGCCGGGACAAGAGCTCGCACGAGGAGGCCGCCGTACGGACATCGCTCGGTTCGGTGCTGCTCGAGAAGCGCGAGTTCGCCGAGGCGCGCGAACACTACGAGTATGCGATCCCGTTGATCGATGCGACCTATGGCGAGGGCCACTACACCTCGATCCCGGCCCGGCGCGGGCTCGGCCTCGCGCTGCAGGGACTCGGACAATTCGACGAGGCCGGCGCGATCTTCGCCGAGCTCTGCACGCTCGCCGCAGAGAAGCTCGGCGAGGACGATCCCGAGACCGTCTCGGCGCGCAACACCTACGCCGTGTTCCTGTTCCATCGCGACCGGCTCGAGGAAGCGCTGGCGCAGTTCACGACCCTGCGCGCCACCGCCGTCAGGGTCTACGGACCCTCCCACCCACAGACGGTTCGCATCGCCAGCAATCAGGCCCTCTGTCACGAACGCCTGGAGAACTACCCCGAGGCCGAGGGCATCTACCGCGAGGTGCTCGCCGCGCGCGCGATCGCCGGAGCGCGGGTGGAGCTCAGCGATCTGATCACGCGGTTCAATCTCGTCGTCGCCCTGCACCGCCAGCCCGACGACGACAAGATCCGCGAGGCCCTGGCCGTGAGCGACGAGCTGCTGGCGGCAGCCGACACGTTGCTGGCCGCCGACAGCTGGCGCCTGGCCGTGTTCCATCAACACCGCGGCATCGTGCTGCGCAAGCTCGGCCGTTTCGAAGACGCCGAGGCCGAACTCGCGACCGCGCGCGGGACCCTCGAGGCGAAGCTCGGACCCGACGACGGCCGCACCAGGTCCAACTGGAAGGAGATGGTCGAACTGTACGAGGCCTGGGGACGACCCGCATCGGCCTTGCCGTGGCAGGCCAAGCTGGCGCTGCACTGAAGGGCGGGGCCGGATCACCAAAGTTGTGGTTCGAACCGGGTTCGGTACTCCATACTCCGCGGCCCGATGACTGCTGCCACCGACCCTTTCCGCCTCCGTGACGCCGCTTCGAAGGCCGCCGGGGGCGGCGTTCTGACCGACGCGGAAGCCCTGGTGTTGTACCGCGGGCTCGATCAGCCTTCGCTCGGCCTGCTGGCCAACGACGTGCGGCTGCGGCTCAATCCGCCCGGCGCGGACGGTGGTCTGCGGGTGACGTACATCGTCGATCGCAACCTCAACCCGACCAATGTCTGCGTCACCGACTGCGGCTTCTGCGCCTTCTACCGCGCGCCGGGTGACGCCGAGGCCTACGTGCTGCCGCGCGAGATCATCTACCAGAAGATCGAGGAGCTGATCGCGCAGGGCGGCATCCAGCTGCTGCTGCAGGGCGGACATCATCCGAAGCTCGGCAGCGATTGGTTCGCGGCGTTGTTCTCGGACATCAAGCAGCGCTATCCGCAGATCTGGATCCACGGCATGAGCCCGCCCGAGATCACGCATCTGAGCAAGATCGAGAAGCGGCCGGTACGCGCCGTGCTCGCCGACCTGAAGGCGGCGGGGCTCGATTCGATCCCGGGTGGCGGCGCCGAGATCCTCGTCGAGCGCGTGCGCAAGATCATCGCGCCGAAGAAGGCGACGACCGACGAGTGGCTCGAGGTGTTCCGCCAGTGGGCCGCCCTCGGCGGCCGCGGCACGGCGACCATGATGTTCGGTCACACCGAGACCGACGCCGAGCGCATCGAGCACATGCGCCGCATCCGCGAGCTGCAGGACGAGACCGGCGTCTTCACCGCCTTCATCCCGTGGACCTTCCAACCCGAGAACACGGCGATGGGCGAGCTGCTGCTACGCGAGCGCCAGGGCGTGAAGGCGACCGTCGCCGAATACCTGCGCACGCTGAGCCTGTCGCGGCTGTATCTGCAGAACGTGCAGCACGTGCAGTCGAGCTTCGTCACGCAGGGTCTCAAGACCTGCCAGATCGGCCTGTCGATGGGCGCCGACGACTTCGGCTCGGCGATGCTCGAGGAGAACGTCGTCAGCTCGGCCGGCTGTACCCACCCGACCTCGATCCCGGAGATCGAACGGCACATCAAGGACGCAGGCTTCGTGCCGCAGCGACGCAACATGATGTACGAGCCCGTCGCCACGCCGGAGACCGACAAGTTCGGGCAACCGAAGGGCATCAAGAAGGCCGTGGTGTCGCGGGTCGAGGCCTGATCGTGGCCACGGTCACCAGGCTGCTCGCCGAGCTGGAACGGATCCGCGCCGAGTTCGGCGGCGACCACGGCGCGCAGAAGTGCAGGCTGCTCGACGGCCTCGCCGCGGCCGCGCTGCCGACCGCCGACGCCGTGCAGCGCCTGCACGAGACGCTGTGTTTCCTGCGCGCGCACCCCGACGACCAGGACGTGCTCGATCGGGTATCGACGCTGCTCGACACGTTCGATGCGCGCCGTGACCTGCGGCGCTTCCGCAAGGCCCTCGCCGATTCGGGCATCGCCGGCACCGCAATCAACTACCCGTTCTTCGCCGTCACCGCCCGCTGGCTGAGCCGCCGTTTCCCCGGTGCGCTGCGCGTCGACTGGCGCGAGAGCCGCGGCGAAGGCGCCGACCTGCTCGGTCGCCGACTCGACCTGCTGGCGACGTGGTCGGAGACTCCCGGTCTCGACGAGGTCGAGCTCGGCACCAGGGAATGGGTGCAGCGCCTGGCCGGCCCCGACACCACCGACGCCGACTTCATCATCAACCGCACATCGCTGCTCGGGTGCAGCGAGCGCGAGCGCGATCTGTTCTACGAGCAGTTCGAGCTGATGCTCGAGCTGCAACCGACGGCCGCGACGCCGTCGCGCTCACGGGCATTGCTGCCGGGCCGGCCCACCCACTTCCAGACCGGACCGCTCGACCGCCGTCGCCCCGAGCTGAAGCAGGCCCTGCGCCACCGCGCGATCGAACGCCCGTGCACCGAGGCCGAGGGCGAACGCCTGGTCACGCTGGCGCGCGAGGCGATGGTGCTGCGCCACCGCGACCTCGACGCCTTCGCCTATGGCGACGCCCGCGACGTGCGCCTGTTCGACTGCGGCGACGGCCTCGAGTTCGCCGTCATCGGCGTGCGACCCGAGCGCCGGCTGATGCTCGAGGCGGTCTACGGCTACCTGACACTGAAGAACGGCGTGCCCATCGGCTACGTGCTCACCAGCTCGTTGTTCGCCAGCTCGGAGATCGCCTACAACGTCTTCGACACCTGGCGCGGCGGCGAGGCGGCGCTGGTCTACGGCCGCGTGCTGGCGGTGACGCGCCAGCTCTACGGCGCGGAGACCTTCACGATCTATCCCTATCAGCTCGGCGGCGGCGGCAACAGCGAAGGCCTGCAGTCCGGCTCGTGGTGGTTCTATCAGAAGCTCGGCTTCCGCGCCCGCGAGCCCGAGGTGCTCGCGGTGATGGCGCAGGAGCTCGACCGCATGCGCCGCGAGCGCGGCTATCGCACACCGATCGCCACGTTGGCGAAGATCGCCGAGCACAACGTCTACTGGTCGCCGGGCAGGCAACGCGAGGACGTGATCGGCATCTTCCCGATCGGCAACATCGGGCTTCGCATCACCGACTACCTGGCCGGTCGCTTCGGCGCCGATCGCGAACGCGGCGAACGTGTCTGCGCCGATGAGGCGGCGAAGCTGTGCGACGTCCGTGACTGGAAGCGATGGAGTGACGGTGAACAGCTGTGGTGGCGGCGCTGGGCCCCGTTGCTGCTGATCCTGCCCGGCGTCGAACAGTGGACGAGCGCCGAGAGGAAGGCGCTGGCGGAGGTCGCGCGCGCCAAGGGCGGCCGGCGCGAATCGGACTACGCCCGCAAGCTCGACGCCCATCGCAAGCTCCGCGCCGCGTTGCGCAAGCTGGCGAAGGCCCGATAGCGCGGCGGGCTACTTCATCACGAGCTCGACCCGCTGCTCGATGCCGACCTCGGGCCGTCTGCCGCCATTGACGATCGCCGAAAAACCCCGGACAGCCGGGACGCCGCGGGCAAGAGCGTTTGCGGAGTGACCCTGGACCTCGGGTCCAGCCTGTCGCTCGAGGCTGCGCCACGTCTCGTCGACGCGGTGGCCGCCTGCCGCATCAACCATCACCAATCGGACACCTACCATGCTGCCTGAACGACTCCAGAGACCTTCTCGCCATGGCGCGAACCACTGCCTGACGGGAGCTACCCTCGCTCTGATTGCCATCACCTGCGGCGGGGCGACCGCCCAGACGATCCTGCCGGTCCACTACGGCGACCCCGTGGTTGCCGGTGCGATCTCGGCCGCGAATGAAGTCGACTCCTTCATCTTCAACGGCGCCCAGGGCGATCTCGTGTTCATCGTCTTCCGCAGCGACTACGACCACCACCAACTCCAGATCCGTCAGGGCACGACCAGCGTTGGCACGACCATCGTCGCGCGCGGCACCCTCACGGCGGTGCTCCCCAACACAGGCCCCTACCTGATCGACATCGAAGGCCGCAACAACACCTGGACCGGTGGATACCACTTCCAGATCAACCGACTCAACGACCCTGTGGGAGCCGACCGCATGGCGCTCGACTGGCATCTCAGGGGCACGATCACCTCGCCCAGCCAATTCGAGCTCTACACCATCCGAGTCGCCGCCACAGGCGATGTGAGATTCGAGATCGCGAGCGCGTACGACCACCATCAGGTCCAGCTGATCGATTCGAGCGGAACACCCATCCTGGGCGCCGCGGGAACAACCACGTCCGCGACCATCACCGTCCAGACAACGGATGTCTACACGGTCGTCGTCAGAGGCCGCGACCCGGATTGGACGGGAAGCTACTCCGCGAGCCTGCAATGTCGATCGTGGCCGTTCCGGAAGTGCGACGACCAGGCGTTCAGCGGCAACTACGGACCAGGAGTCGCCGGCACCTTGGGGGTCCCCTCCCTCACCAGCAACTCGCCAGGACTGGGGACGACCCTATCGGTCGACATCGGCAACAGCAGCGGCCAGACGACCACCGCTCTCCTGCTCGTCGGGCGAAGCTCTGACGTCTCGTCGATCCCGAGCCTCGGCGGCACCGTGCTCGTCGCCAACCCCACGATCATCCCCTTCATGAATGTCCCTGTCGGGGGTGCACTGCTGAACATCAGCCTGCCGACGGATCCGTGGCTATCCGGCCTCGGCTTTGCCGCCCAATCGCTCGTCATCGATGGCGGAGCGCCGGCAGGGGTGGCCTTCTCCCGTGGCCTGGCCGTCATTCCCGGCTAACTAGATCCTGTTCAGCATAGGGGAAACGGCGGTCACGGGAAGCTCCACCGTGCTCCAGCGCATCACGCCAGGGGCCACGAAAGCGGCGATTCGAGCCGATTCCCGGCAGTTTCGGGGTG
>JAGQRA010000428.1 GCA_020425885.1 Planctomycetota bacterium
CAGCGAACGACAGCGCGCCGAGCCGCAGCCGCAACACCGCCGCGATCGACCACAGCACGAGCAGCGCCGGCATGCCCCAATAGAGACACCGCGCCAGCACCCGAGCCGATTCGTCGTCGAGGATCGCAGCCATCGCCGGCGCACAGTAGCCGCACGACCATCGCCACGGAAACAGAGCGACCCTACGCCGACCCCGGGCTACGCTCGCCTCGATGCCGCGCACCGAAGTCAAGCTCGTCAAGACGACAGGCGAGCTCGAGCCGTTCAACGAGCCGAAGCTCAGGCGGTCCCTCGCCCGCAGCGGCGCCGACAACGAGCAGATCTCCGAAGTCGTCGATACCGTGCGTAAGCAGCTGCGCGACGGCATGGCGACCCGCGAGGTCTTCAACATCGCGCACCGCATGCTGCGCCAGGAGCACCGCGACACCGCCGCCCGCTACTCGCTGCAGCGGGCGATCCAACAACTCGGCCCCGATGGTTTCCCGTTCGAGGAGTTCATCGGTGAGCTGTGGCGTCACGAGGGCTTCAAGGTCCGGACCAGCGCCCGGCTCCAGGGTCGGTTCGTGCGACACGAGGTCGACGTCGTCGGCATCCGCGGCACGCTCGCCAAGAACACCAAGCGCCTCGCCGAGTGCAAGTTCAGGGCGCAGAGCGGCGGCAAGGTCGACGTCAAGGTGGCGCTCTACGTGCACGCTCGCGCCGCCGACCTGAAGGTCACGGGCTTCCACGAGTTCTGGCTGATCACCAACGGTCGCTTCACCAAGGACGCCCTCGCCTACGGCACCGGAGTCGGCATGGCGATGCTCGCCTGGAATCACCCCAAGGGGAACGGCCTGCGCGAACGCGTCGACAAGGCCGGCCTCCATCCGGTGACCGCGCTGAGTTCACTGCATCGCAAGGAGCAGTTGGTCTTGCTGCGCAAGGGTGTCGTGCTGTGCGCGTCGCTGTTGACGCGAGGTGGGGTCGTCGAGGAGCTGGGGTTGAGCGCGCGACGGACGACTGCGCTGTGGCGCGAGGTCGAGGGGCTGTGCGAAATCGGGAGGACGGAGAAGGCGGACAAGGCGGGGCGGTGAAGTCACGTGTTCGCGTGTTCGGGGATGCCCGAGCTCAGCGTCTCATCGTTGGGTCACCGCTGGCGCAGTGCTCGGTCGAGGCGTGTGCCTCGGTGGCCAGTGGCGGAAAATGGCTCCCTGGCTCGCAAGCCGGTCCTCGGTCGGGAGTGTGCGACAGGCGCGATCAGCATCTTGCCATTACCTTGCCAAGGGTGTCAGATGCGACGGACTGTTCGGGCGGGTGGCTTGGCTGCTCGGCCAAATAGGCAGTTCGCGGGTGTAGTTCAGTGGTAGAACGTCAGCTTCCCAAGTTGGGTCGCGTCCGCGGGTTGCAGAGGGTCATGGCGTGCTAACGGGGCTGGCCATCGGGGGTTGCGGGGACTGAGGCGGGATACGGCGGGTTCAAGAGAACCCCCCGAACGTGCCGATTTCATGCCTCACGCATGCCTATCGCATGCCTCACTTCCCGATGAAGCTGAAGCTGACCACCGCGTCGATTCGCGCCCGGTGCAAGGCGCCCGAACCGGGCGCCAAGACCAACACCGGCAAGCCCATTCGCCAGCTGTCGTACTGGGACGAAGAGATGCCCGGCTTCGGCATCGTCGTGCGCCCGAGCAGCGCCACGTTCGTCTACCAGCGTCAGCTCGATGGCCGCACCGTGAAGGTCACCATCGGGCGGTTCGGCGCCTGGACGCCCGAACAGGCGCGCAAGCGGGCCCGCGAGATCGCGGTCGAGATGGACAAGGGCAAGAACCCGAACGAAGAGCGGCGGAAGGAACGCGGCAACCGGGTCACCCTGGCCGACGCGCTGGCGATGCACCTCGACGACATGCGGGCGTCCGACTGCTCGCCGCGGTCGGTCGAGATGATGGACGACGAAGTCACGCGGTTCTTCGCCGACTGGCTGGGCAAGTCGCTCGCGTCGATCACGGGCGAGGAATGCCGCACGCGGCACCGGCGCATCACGGCCGACAGCGGCCCGTACGCCGCGAACCGCGCGCTGCGGCACTTCCGGGCCTGCTACTACACCGCGGCGCGCGTGCACCCGAAGGCCCTGCCGCACCGCAGCCCGACGCTGGCGGTGCGCTACAACAAGGAAGAGACCCGCAAGGGCGACCGCGCGGCGATCGCCTGGGCGGACCTGCCCGCGTGGTGGGGCCAGGTCGAGACCATCGACAACCCGGTGCGCCGCGACCTCCAGTGGTTCCTGCTGGTGACCGGGCTGCGGGCGACCGACGCGGCGACGGTCCGGTGGGAACACGTCGACTTCAAGGAATGCACGATCCACCGGCCGAAGCCCAAGGGCGGAACGGACCGTGCGTTCACCGTGCCGCTCGCCGTGTGGACCGTGGACCTGCTGCGGCGCCGGCAGGAAGAGAACAAGCAGCTGTTCCCCGACGGCGATGGCGGCTGGGCGTTCCCGTCACGCAACGGCCGCGGTGACGTGGCGCCGGTGCGCTCGCCGCGCATCCAGAAGTACGAGGAAGGCGTCAAGATGGACGCGATGCCGTCGCCCCACCGACTGCGGCACACGTTCGCGACGGCGTGCCACGAAGCGTACCTGCGCGAGATCGACCTGAAGATCCTGATGAACCACACGCTGCCCAGCCAGGACAAGAACGTCACCCACGGCTACGTGCACGTGTCGGTGGGCCACCTGCGCGGCTGCGTCGAGAAGGTCACCAAGTTCCTGCTGAAGAAGGCCGGCGTGGTCGTCGGCAGGAAGCGCGCGGGGTAGCCGCGCACTTCAGGTGTTCTTCTTGTTCGAGGGGCAGACGAGATGTTCAGGGTCCCACCAGATGATGCTCAAGACGGAAGCATCCAGGATCCCCCAGACCCGCGGCCGGCCTTCAACACGCAGCGAGAACAGCTGGTCGACATCGTCAAGGCTGATCGCTCGCAACCGCCTTTGCGCATCGGAAGAGAGCTGATCGAGCGCCACATTGTGGCTGCCGGTTCCTTGCATGATCTGGGTCCAGGTCATGCCCTCGAACTTCGCGAGCCGTTCGACGATCTTCTGCGTCGTTTGCCGCTCGGTGAGGTTGTTCCAGCCGAACGGGCCTTCATGGTCCAGCAAGGCGAAGCGCCACGACGGGCCCGATCGTGTCGGGTCTGGCTGCGCCGGGACCCGTGCGCGCTTCTCGACGGCCGGGGCGTTCGGGACGATGCGCTTGTCGCGCTTGCCGCCCTTGCCCTTGCCCACTACGCCGGAATCGAGGAGTAGAACTCCTCAAGGGCGGCCGTGGTGATCTCAACCGAACCGCGATCGTTCGGCGCGAGACCTTGCCGCGCAGACTTCCAGGGGTCCTCGCTGTGCGTCAGGTCGCTCAGCTGCTGGGCGGTCATGTCGCCGTAGCCCTTCAGGACGGCATCTACGGTCTCGACCTGTGCGGCGGTCAGCTTCGTGCTGTCGCCGCTGATCATCATCTCGGCCGACACCTTGAAGCTGCCCCGGTGGGCCGAGTACAGGTCCGGGATCACGGGACCGTTCACCCAGGCTTCGATGCGTTCCGGGAACAAGGGCTCGGCGTCCCAGACCAACGACCACGCCTGCGCGTAGTAGCAGAGCTTCTGGAGCTTCATCGCGGACATGGGTCCGCGCTTCTCCAGCATGCATCGGGCTACATCAAAGACGGTGGTCATGGTCTGCAACTCTACATCGGCTAGCGCCCGCCAGGACTTCGGCGACATCCGAAGGTGATGGACGCCTACGCTGCCGCAGCGGGCCTC
>JAGQRA010000429.1 GCA_020425885.1 Planctomycetota bacterium
GGCCCCGACATCGCGATGGTGCTCGATCACTGCCCGCCCGGTGACGCCGATGCCGCGTCGCAGCGCGCCGCGCACGAGCGCACGCTGCGCTGGGCCCGGAGCGCCCGCGACCTCCACGATCGCTGGGGCGGCAGCGGACGCGGGCAGGCGGTGTTCGGCATCTGCCAGGGCGGCGTCGATCCCGAGCTGCGGGCCGCGAGCGCCGTTGCGCTGGCGGCGATGGAGTTCGATGGTTACGCCATCGGCGGCCTCAGCACCGGCGAGACCAAGACCCAGATGGCGGTCGCGCTCGACGCCTGCGTCGACCACCTGCCAACCGACAAGATCCGCTACATGATGGGCATCGGCCAGCCCGAGGATCTGCGCGCCGCCGTGGCCAGCGGCGTCGACATGTTCGACTGCGTCATCCCGACCCGCCACGGCCGCAACCACAGCGCGTTCACCGAGGCCGGCCCACCGATCAAGATGCGCAACCAGCAGTACGCCGACGATCCCCGGCCGCTGGTCGAAGGCTGCCCGTGCTACACCTGCGCCAACTACTCGCGCGCCTACCTGCGCCACCTCGCCGTTGCCAACGAGATGCTCGGCGGCATCCTGCTCTCGCTGCACAACATCCACTTCCTCCAGGACCTGATGCGCAGCCTGCGGCTCGAGGTCGGCGCCACCGAATGAAGGCGCCGACTTCCACCACCTTCGCGCCTGGCGCGTGGACGCCATGTCACCGTCGTCACGGATTCAGGGCGCTCCGTGGCAAGACTCAGTGGTTTCGTAGAGCCGCATCCCATCGCAGAATGGGTTACCATGTCGGTGTCGCAAGGGGAGCCCGGTGGGCTTGCCCGTGATAAAGAGCATTCCATCCGCACGATCATGCAGAGCAGCACCCTCACGGCCCTCGTCTCCGCCCTCCTGGTGAGCCCCGCGCTCACGGCCCAAGGGCCGACCTACCATGCCGCACTCGAGCCGGTACACGATACCGCGCTGGCCGCACTGCCCGGTGGCGTCGCGCTGTCGCTGCCCGGACTGTTCACGGATCTCGTCATCTCCGGCGGCGGACAGTTCGTCGAACTGCCGAACGGCAGCGCGCGGCTCACGGGGCGGGTGTTCAGTCAGAGCAGCCTCTACTCGGCGTTCCTGATCGATCTGCAGTTCGCCAACAAGGTCGCGCCCGGAGCGCCGAACCACCCACCGGCCAGCGGTCCTGACCTGCAACTCCAGACCACGGCCTACATGCCGACCGGACCGATCGACCCCGGCACGTTCACCTACTACACCCAGGTCACCGGCACCCTGACCGGTGTGAGGAACCTCGATGGCGCGGTGCTCTCGCTGACCGCGACCGGCAGCGGGGCCCAACTCGGTCTCGGTGCCAACAACCAGAACGGCACCCTCGGCCTGGCGGCGACGTTCCAGGTCACGGTGCTGCAGCAGCCGGCCGCGCCGCTGCCGCCGCTGACGACCGCGGCGCTGACCCTGGATCTGCCGAGTCACCGCACCGACAAGGCGACCCATCCCCAGGTCGACAGCACGCGCTCGACGTTGCCCGCCGGCCGCGCCATGGTGCTGCCCGGGGTCGCCTCTGACTACCTGTTCGTGCCGGCCGGTGACTTCACCGAGTACGACGACGGCCACGCCGAGCTGAGCGGCACCTTCGCCCGTCTGTCGCAGCTCGATGATGCCTGGGATGTGACCCTGCTGCTGAGCAACCGCATCGATCCCGGCGAGGCCAACTACCCACCGGTCGGCAGCCCGGTGCTGCAGATGCTGCCATCGGCCTATGTCGGGCAGGGCGGCACGCTCGATCCGGCGCACTGGCACTACTACCAGACCGCGACCGGAACCCTGACCGGGCAGGGCATCAACGCCGGCGGCAGCATCGACCTCACCAACACCGGCGCCGTCCAGTACGGCGGCGGCGCCAATCAGACCAACACCTACTACGGCTACTACGGCGCGTTCGGCACCTCGGTGACGTCGCAGCCGAGCGGCCGCACCATCGTCATCACCGCCGACGCCGAGCTGTTCGGCCTCTGCGCCACGTTCCCGGTGCTACCGTTCCCGACCCTGACCGCGCCCGCGGTCACGCACACCCTGCCGACGCTGACCGATCAGGGGCTGATCGTGCAGGGTGACAACCTCGCCTGGATCGATCTCGTCGGCGTCGACTGGGACCTGCTCGGCCGCGGCGACGCCAACCGTTGGTTCGCCGGTTGGTTCCGGGTCATCGACAACCAGACCATCGAGGTCCATCCGCGTCCCGGCGCGATCCCCAACACCTACGCGCTGAGCGTGTTCAATCCCGCCGTGCGCAGCAACGTGATCCCGCTGGCGTTGACCGCGCCGACCACGCCGGTGCTCTACTCCGAGCCTGCCGTCGCGGCCTTCGAGACCGCCCATCTGCACGTTCATCAGGGTGCGATCCCCGGCCCGGCGCTGTCGGCCATCGTCATGAGCCAGTCGCTGCTGCCGACGGTGCTGCCCGGCATCGTGACCCTCGGCATCGGCAACCAGCAGACCCAGCTGTTGATGGCACCGGGCTCGTTCCTCCACGACCCGACCACCGGCATCGCGCGCTTCGACTTCGGCCCCATCCCACCGTGGTTCTCGGGCTTCGTGATGCACATGCAGGCGGTCACGATCGACCTCACGACGCCGACCCTGCCGCTGCCGACGACCAACATCTGGGACGTCACCTTCTGACCCCTGAACGCCACAACGCGGCACAGCATCGACGACGAAGCGCAGGCATCCAGCGCCGCTGCGGCGTTGTCTTGGGAGCCTGCAGACGCCGCGGCGGGCGGCCGATCGAGCGATACGGTCAGCCGCTCGCTGGCATCGATCGAGCAACGGGGGCGGTTGCCCTCCTCGGCGGTTGCGATTGCAATTGCAGGCGGAAACACAGCCATGCAATTCGACGACCTCGTTCGCGCCCGCCGCATCCTGCATGCCGCGGCCCTCGGACTCCTCATCGCGGCCCCGGGCATCGGCCAGACACCTGATTACCACGCAGTCGTGCAACCC
>JAGQRA010000430.1 GCA_020425885.1 Planctomycetota bacterium
GTCCTAGGAGGTTTCGCAGAGCGGTAGAGAAAAGGGGTGGATTCGAAACGGTCGAAAGCTAGGCTGCGCCTGGCGATCCGAGGTGTTTTGGGTTGCGTTCTCAGGCGGGCGAGAAATGGAGGGTTATCGAGACGCGGCCTACCGCTCGCTCTAGTACGCTCCAGGCAGACCGCGCGGGTCGACGGACTGCACGTGGCTCGTCGTCGAGGCCCAGAGCCGCGGCTCTACCCCAGCCGGCGCGGGCCCATGGTACACGACCGAGATCCACGCGAGCTGTTCCTCGCCAGCGGCAGTGCGCGTGAAGATCAGCGGGCCGTGCGACCTGGCATCGCCGTCCCCGGCTACGAGCGCCAGACCGGCCCCGTCCGTCCCGACGCGCCATACTCGGTCGTCCAGGAGCAGGTAGAGATGTGTGCCGTCCGGGTGAACTACGACCTCCGGCTCAAGCCCGCTCGGAATGGGCAACGTGGTCAGTCGCCGCGGATCGCTGCTTGGCCTAGGCACCATCGTCCAGAGCTCGGTCGGACCGTGTGACGAACTCGGCCCGGCGCTCCTGCGCTCTACAAGTACGAAGAGCTCCTCTCCGTCAGCCGAGAAGAAGGGCTTTACTCGCCACGCCCCTTCGATGATCGCGATCGGCTCGCGAGTGCCCGTCTCCAAGTCGATGAGCTCGAGCCGAGGTCGGAAAGAGGCATCGATGCCCGTGATGACCACTCGCCTCGCGTCCGGGGACCAGGCCGTCTCTGCGGCGGGACCGCCCGACTCACCGTAGAGACCGGCGGCGATCACTCGGCGCTCTCCGTTGGCTGGGTCGATCGTCATCAGCTCGGCCGACTCCGTCAGCACCTCCATCGCCGAGCCGTCCGGCAGCCAGCCGACTTGGAGCGGGTTAATCTCGCCTCGCGTCAGGTCGCGATCGTCGGCACCGTCGGGTGTCATCACATGCACGCGGTAGCGCCCGCCGTCCGAGTCGTCCTGCGTCAGCGCGGCCAGCAGTCCTGCGGCCTCGCTGGCCACCACCGCGCGGTAGTCGATGGCTGCCTCCGGCAGAAGGGCCAGAATCTCGGGCTCGCCGGACGAGCCCGAGCGCTGGACGAATAGCGCAGGTGGCCCGCCCGCGTAGCCCTTGTTTACCGTGAAGGCCAGGTCCAGACTGCCCGGGACGAAGGCGATGGAGGATACGTGCCGATCCGGCTCGTTCGCGTCCTCCGCCGAGGTCGAGCCCGGCGCCACGGCAGTCACCAGCGGCGTTGCTTCAACCTCGTTCGCGAACGGCACAAACGGGCCGGGCGCGTGCTCGACCTCGTCGGGTGAGCGCGTCGCAGAAAGGCTGGACTCCCGGGTCGCAGCTGTCCTGGCCTCTTCAGTGGGCCGTCCCGGAACAGGCGCGGTCAAGGTCGGCTCAGCAGCCGGCGAGGCATAGTTGCCAGGCGCGTGCCGGTCGCAACTGGAGACAGCAATAGCGAGGCAGACGGGGAGAACGGATATGACAACGCGGGTGACGAAGGACGCCATCGCCGCGGCGGCTATGTCGTTCATGCGCAGCACTCCATTTCGCGCTCTCCTGACCGAGCTACAGTTGCCGAACCGTGGATGGCAAGAGCCGGCCGCGCCTGCGGCTGCAAAAGCCTTGGCGCGTCCTGAAAACGAGGGGTTCCTTTACCGCGTCTGGCCAATCCTAACACAGTCTACGGGCTTCCAGCGTGCCACGCCGGGGCCGGGAGGCGAAATCCGGGTTGTCGAGACGACAAGCGCCCAGCATTCTGGGAGATCCGAGAGGTCCAAGGGACGTGCCGGCGCACGTTGAGCGGAGCTCTTCGATGAGTCGCGCCGGAAACCCCTGCACGGTCTTCTCCAACCCGACAACTAGCCGATAGTCCCGCGGCGAGAATCAACGCGCCGGCCATCAACCGCGAAGATCGACCCAAAATCAAACCGGGCACGACCATGTCAATGTGTGATCTCCAAGTCGAACACTAGCCCGTCGAACGCTGGCGGATCGCCGAAATCACTGCACTCGAACCGAGTCGTCGGGCCGGAAGGCGAAACACGCATGCACGACGAGTAGCTCTGGGACTCGAACGGACCCACGCCCAGTCCGGTATCCCACACGTTATAGATCCAGAGTACTCCCTCGGTTTCGACGACTTGCAGCTCGATCGCGGCCATCGCATCCGCCCATAGCACCAACTGGCCCTGATCCACGCCTTGGTTCGAGTCTCGAATCACACCATCGGTTCCAAGCCATACGCCCTGCCGCTGCGGTGAAGTGGCTCCGAGAAACCTGAGGGCCAGCCGGTCTCCAGCTTCAATGGCGGCGGTATATATCAAGTAGACGGTGAACCCCAATCTCGCACTGAACTCCCGATTCGGTATCGCGTGCGCTGGAAGCCACGTCCCGATCTTCCTCATCCCGGATCCACGCCGGCGTCGGGGATCCAGGAGATCTGCTCCATGAGTCCAAGGATCGCGTGCTCCACCCCCCACAGTTCTGGAGGGCCGAAACCTCCATTGTCCTCGATGCGCTTTGCCGAACCCTTTTTCGGCGTGATCGTGATGATGACTGTCGGTTGGTCCGTCATCGGCGCATCATACCGGTCGTCCATCTCCATGACACCAACGCGCTCCACCATCAGCGACAGTTGCCCGAAAGACCTCAGATACACCTCTCCCGAGAACGTTCCGGTGCGCTCCACGAATGCCTCGCCAACATAGGTTGCCGTGCCATCGGAATGGAATTCGACACGGTCGATCGGGCACTTACCCTCGCACTCCGTGCGTTCGAGGGCAATGGTTCTAAATGGCAGCTCCAGACGGCCCGCGTCGCTCCCGTCCAGGCCGAAAGACATGTCAGTAGTTTCGGGGATTTCGCGAGGCGGTTTCGCAGCCAGTTCGTCGGGCACCGGAGAAAGCCCGAAACGACGGGCTTCTCGGCATTCCTAGCGAACCTGATCAAGTCGGGCCTGACCGGTGGAACAGCGGCGTTACGTTCCCCGAAGTGACCGACCCCTAGATGTTGTGGTGTCTGCATGGCCGTTCATGCCATCTATTGTGGTGCCGAAAATGCCCGAAACGACTGACATGTCATATAGCCACCGATAGTCATCGGGGACACCCGGTGGCGCGTGATCCTCCTGACATCCCAGCACGACGATACTCGAGAAAGCTGTCAACAACAGTGCTCGGAGTCGGGACACGGCAGGCCTCCCTTGTTCCGTCGTGCGTGTTCACGTGGTTGGACGGATCGACGGTGGTTCTGAGCCACGGATGCAAGCCTCCTTCGCCCCACCAGAAGCTCGAACGGCGACCGCTTCTCCGGCTTCATTGACCCATATCAGACCAGGTTCAAAAAGGGGCACGGTTCATATCGGCCTGAGCCGAGCTTGACAAGTTGATATCGGGAACGGTTCACTGAGGAGTCCTGACAAGACCCACAGAGGACCGCCCCCGATGAGCACACTTTACGCGACGACGAGCCAGACGTCCACCCGCTGGTCTGATTCATTTGAGCCGGTCTACCAGGCGCAGCGCCGGCTGCGTGGTGCGCGATCGGCGCGGGGCCACCGCCCGGACATCACGCGATCGCTGCGGCTGCTGATCGCCAGCGCGGTGGATCTGGGCGATGCCA
>JAGQRA010000431.1 GCA_020425885.1 Planctomycetota bacterium
CCACTTGTCGTAGCTTTCTTCGCAGACCGCGCAGAACACGTAGTAGGGCTCGGGCATGGTGTCGTCTCTCGTCGCGTCGTCGTTCGACGGCTCTCAGCCGTTCACGATGCGCCAGGTGCCGGGCAGGCGGCGCCAGCTGTCGAGGAAGTCCTGGCGGCTCAGCAGGTTCTCGTCGAAGTGCAGATCCGAGGTGCCGCCGTTCGAGATCACGTTGCCGAAGATGCCGCCGTCGATGTCCGTGCTGCCGTGGATGATCTGTCCTGCATTGGGCGCGTAGAGCACGCCCGCGAAGTCCGCGGTGCCGTGGATGCTGATGTCGGTCGCCGAGTTGGAGTAGATCTCCAGGTTGAGCGCCGTGTTCGTGCCGTTCACGAGGCCATTGCCGCCGAAGTCGAAGGGACCGGCGCCGGTCAGCACGATCACGACCTTCTGGGCGGGGTCCGCAGGGTCGAGTAGCGGGTCCACCAGCACCGAACCGCTGCCGGTGATCCGGAAGGACGTGAAGTAGTAGACGCCGCCCGGCAGGACGCAGCTGCCGTGGGTGATGTTGAAGCTCGTTCCGCTGCGGTATGGCGCGCACAGGCCCATGGACCCGTTGTCGTTCGCTGCCGCCGTATCCGTGACCAGCTGGTCGATGTCGATGCCGTTGTTGCAGCGGCACGGCACCAGCGCCGGGCTCATGTTCTGGAACACGCCGCCGGCCACGGTGATATTCGCAAGGCTCACCGTACCGCCGGCGAAGACGCTGCCGGTCACGGTGCCGCTGCCCGTGACGTTGCCCTGGGCGATCACGTCGCCGTCCACGTTGCCGGCGAGCTCGAGGTCGCCGTTGCTCTGCACCGTGCCCATGCTGCCGATGTTGGTGATCGGGTTGTAGGGTCCGTCGAGCGAGTCGTAGCTGTCGGTGCCGACGGTGCCGTTGAAGTCGACCGCGGAGCACCCGCAGGCGGCACCGCTGAAGGCCGACCCGAAGGTGCCCTGGCCCTGCACCTCGATGGTCGTGCTGGCGCGCTCGAGGCCGCAGGTGGCGCGGATCACCGATCGGTTGTCCACGTCCGTCGCGGGGTCGCCGTCGCCGTCGTCGTTGTCGAAGAAGGCGACGCTCACCGTGCCCGGGTTCAAGTTCGCTGACGCGATGTTGCCGTTGGTCGCGGAGGTCGCGATCACGTCGTCGATGGTCGAGCCGCCGCGGAAGGCGTTCATCAGCGCCTCCTTCGCGCGCGCCGTTCCGCCGATGCCGCACTCGAGGGTGTGCTCCGACATGATGGAGGATCCCGCGCTGCGCATGCGCGAAGAGGCCGCCGCGGCGAGGCCAATGGCGCCGGCCGCCATGGCCACCACGAGCAAGGCCAGCACCAGCGCGAAGCCCCCGTCGCGCGGACGCAGTCGGCCGCCGGAACCATGGGTCAGGGGTCGCGTCGCGATCATGCTCCACCTCCGAGTCCGTAGAAGAGCGCAAGGTTGGGGACGGTCGCGCTTCCGCGCGTGGCGCGGAAGCGGTAGCCGCCGTTGGCGGCGAAGTTCGCATCCGGGGTCAGCGCCTCCGCGCGCAGGAAGATGTCGACCCGGATGATCTTCTTGAGGTCGATCCTCGCGACCGATCCGGCCGGCAGCTCGCCCGCGTCCAGCAGGCCATTCGCGTTCGTATCGCCGTGCAACGTGTCGGCGCCGCCGTCGGCGACCGCGCGGATCAACCCGTCGCCGTCCTGGTCGAGCCAGTAGGCGAACATCGGTCGGGGGGCACCACTCGAGTCCACCGGGAGGG
>JAGQRA010000432.1 GCA_020425885.1 Planctomycetota bacterium
ATCGCGCAGCCGTTCGAGCCGGGCGCACAGCCGTTCCGACTCGGCGGCCTGTTGCCGCAGCCGCACGATGTTGCGGTCCAGCACCTCGACCACGGTGAACTCGCGGTCGTCGAGGCAGGCCCTGATTTCATCGAGGGTCATGCCCAGCTGCTGCAGCGATCGGATGCGCAGCAGTCGTGCGACGTCACCGCCGGTGTAGAGTCGGTGGCCGGAGGCCGTGCGGCGCGATGGCGACAGCAGGCCGATCTCGTCGTAGTGGTGCAGCGCGCGCACCGTGAGTCCGGTGCGCGTCGCCAGTTCGCCGATCTTGAGGATCTCGGGTTCCATGTCGACATCTTCCTTCCTCACGCGGCGTGAGGTGCAAGCGGGAATCGCGCCGGATCCAACGGAATCTCGCCTTGCCCGCGATCTCCGTGCTGGCGTTTGGTCCGGGAAGCGCGGCCGCCGACGATAGGATGGTGCCGCGGTGCCGCCGACCGGACCGCCGACCAGTTTCCGTTCAGGAGTCGCATATGTTCTCGTTCCGTCTCTCGCGCCGTCTCGTTCCAGTCTGCCTGTTCGCCATCGCCGCCGGCTGCTCCTATCCGGGGTTCGTGTCGAGGCGGACGATCGAGGAGAGCGTGCCGCTCGACGCCGCGACGCAGACGCTTCGTTGCACGAGCCACAACGGTGGCATCACGATCACCGGCGTGCCCGGCGCCACCGAGATCCGGATGCACGTCGAGCTGTCGGTGCACGGCTTCACTCAGGATGAGGCCGATGCCAATCTCGACCTGATGTCGATCCGGCGCGAGTCGGACCAGGGTGAACTCACGATCGAAGGACTCTACGACCGCGATCGGCTCTCCGGCATGTCGCCGGGCTTCGCCTTCGTGATGCAGGTGCCGCCTGCCCTGGCCCTGCTGCTGAAGTCGCACAACGGCGACATCCACACCGAGGCGACGAACGGCAGGGTCGCGTTGGAGACCCACAACGGCAACATCCACACCGGCGCGACGACGAACCAGTTGGATCTGGTGTCACACAACGGCGATGTCGTCGCCGTTGTTCTCGCCGACGGTCCGACCGACGGCGCGATCCAGTCGCACAACGGCAACGTGGTGTTCGAGGTGTCGGGCACGCCCAGCGCGGCGATCTCGGCCCGGACGCACAATGGCCGCATCCGGCTGGATCGCGAGGTGTCGGATGCGTCGGTGTCGAAGCGCAGCATGAGCTGTCGGATCGGCGGCGGTGAAGGCCGCGTCGTGCTCGAGACGCACAACGGCGACATCACCGTTCGCTGAGCCGGCCGCTGTCGTTCTGTCGCCGGCCTACTTCAGGCGGGCCAGCAGCGCCGTGAAGAAGTCCCAGACCTTGCCGATCGACGAGATCTCGATGCGCTCGTTCGGCGAGTGAGGGTCGACGATGGTCGGTCCGAACGAGATCATGTCCATGCCTTCGTACTTCGAACCGATGATGCCGCACTCGAGGCCGGCGTGGATGATCTCGACCACGGGATCCTTGTCGAACAGCTCGCGGTAGAGCCGCTTGCACTGGGCCAGCAGCGGCGAAGCCATGTTCGGTTGCCAGGACGGGTAGCCCGTGTTGCTCCGGGCCTTTGCGCCGGCCAGCCGCCCGACGCTCTCGATGCGATGGGTCAGGAAGTCGAGGCATTGCATGATCGAGCTCCGCTGGCTGGTCTGCACCACCATCTCACCGTTCGCAGTCACGACCGTGGCGAGGTTGTTTGAGGTCTCGACGAGGCCGGCGATCTCGGTCGAGAGCGCAGCCACGCCGTGCGGTATCGCGAGTAGCAGGTCGACCGCCGTCCTGGTCGTTTGTGCGCTCCATGCGGGGCCAGCCGGTGACTCGGTTACTGCCTCGAGCGACAGCGAGATGCCGGGGTCGACCCGGGCCAATTCGGCGCGCAGGCTGCGCTCGAGGGCCCCGATCACCGGGCCGACGCGGTCGACCTCGCCGGCCGGCAGCATGACGACGGCCTCGGCGTCGCGCGGGATCGCGTTGTGTGCCGAGCCGCCCTGGATCGAGACCAGCCGCGCATCACAGCGGGCGAGCACCTGATCCAGGGCGCGGCCGAGGATCCGCACCGCGTTGCCGCGCTGGCGCTGGATGTCGATGCCCGAGTGACCGCCGCGAAGGCCGCCGACCGTGATCTTGAACGGCGAATGGTCCGGGCTCGGCGCCGCCGTCTGCAACGGCAGATGCAGGTGGGTGTCGCGACCACCCGCGCAACCGACCGTGAACACCCCCTCGTCCTCGGAGTCGAGGTTGAGCAGGATCTTGCCCCGGATGAAGCCGTTCTCGAGCGCGTTGGCGCCGGTGAGTCCGGTCTCTTCATCGACCGTGAACAGCAACTCGAGCGGCGGGTGTGGGACGTTCCTGGCGGTGGCGACCGTCATCGCCATGGCCAGCGCGATGCCGTTGTCGGCGCCGAGCGTCGTGTTGTCGGCGCGCATCCAATCGCCGTCGATGATCGGCTCGATCGGGTCGGTCGTGAAGTCGTGCCGCGAGCCCTTCGCCTTCTCGCAGACCATGTCCATGTGGCCCTGTACGACCACCGTCGGCGCGCCTTCGAGGCCGGGCGTCCCCGGCACCTCGATCACGAGGTTGAGCACCGCGTCGCGACGGGATGCGAAGCCGTGCTCGCCGGCCCAGGCGGCCAACCAGTCGCTGATTGCCTTCTCGTTCTTCGAGCCTCGCGGGATCCGGTTGATCGCGCGGAACCAGCGGAGGATGGACTCGGTCATCGGGTGTTCGGGTTTCACGGGAGTGCCTCGGGTCCCATGCGGGCGTTGCGGTGATGGGATGACTGGCCATGGTACGGGTGTGGGGGCGTGATTCTTGCTTCGTTGGCGGTGGCGTGGGGAGGTGAGGACTCGAGATCTGCAGTTGCCATTCGGCGCGGCTTTGAGTCCGATACGGCTCCAAAAGGGCCCTTAGCTCAATTGGTCAGAGCTGGCGGCTCATACCCGCTCGGTTGCAGGTTCGAGTCCTGCAGGGCCTATTTTCTCGCGTGCTGTGTCGGGCTCCGGCCAGCAGCGGCCAGCAGCGGCCAGTGCCGGCCTGGGGGGCCGAGTTCGCGCGACGTTCGCCGATTCGGCGATGGTAGTGGATGTGGCGGTATCCGGCCCCGAGCGGCCAGCAGCGGCCCCGAGCGGCCCCGACCGTACTGTCACTGGTACTGTCACGTGCTCGGCGCCGGCGGCCAGGCGCAGCGCCGACGCCACCGGCAGACGTTCGAGTTCGGCGCGCAGTTCGTCGACCTCGACCTTGTCGTACGTGCCGAAGCCGAGGTCGGTCGACTTGTGGCGCATCAGCCGCATGCGCAGCGCCGGGTCGGTCGCATTCCGGCGCAGGGTCGTGTTGAAGCCGGCGCGGATGCCGTGCACGGTCGTCGATCGACCGCGGGCGTCGCACAGGCCGATGCCCGCCCACTCGGCGTCCAGCTTCAGCCAGCGCAGCAGCGAGCTGGAGACCCGGAAGACCCGGTCGGCGTTGCGCACCGGGCCGTTGCCGAGCCGCATCGCGGCGGCGCTTCGTTCCTTGCGGTGGCGGCGCAGCATCTCGGCGAGCATCGGGTGCAGCACCACGATGGCGTCGTCGCGTCCCTTCTGCTTCCTGGCCGCGATCTCGGCGATCTCCTGCCCCGGGGTGAGGTCCAGTTCGCCCCACGTCAGCGCGCTCAGTTCGCCAAGGCGAAGGCCGGTGTACGCGAGCGTGAGGTAGATGCGGCCCCGGTAGATGCCCTCGACGCGCAGCTTCTCGACCGTCTCCGCGCTGGCGTTGGGGTGCGTCCGCCGCCACTCCTGCACCGCGCGCTGCGGTGCGGCCTGCACCAGCGCATCGATCTGCTCCGGGGTCAGCGCCCGGTTCACCCTGGTGCGATCGGCGGCGGTCAGCTTCTTCGCCTGCAGCATGTCGAACGGGTTGCTCGGCCAGGTGCCGCGGCGTTGCAGGTAGCGGCCGAACGCCTTCAGCGTGACCTTGTAGCCGCGCACCGTGGCGGCGCTCGCGGGCTTGCGCGGCTTCGGCTTGCCGCCCGCGTGCGTCGGCCGACCCGGTCGGACTTCGCCGAGCTGCAGCTTGGTGAAGAACAGCTCGGCCCTCGGGATGTCCAGGTCGGCGAACGTGCGGGCGTTCATCTCGTGGAACGCGAGCAGCAGACGTTCGCGTTCGCCGACGAGGTGGCGCGGGTTCTGGCCGGCGGCGTCGGGCCGCCTGATGTAGACGTCGACGAGCTTCGTCAGCGGTTCGCGCTTGCCGGCCTCGAACGGATCGACGAGACCGACCTCGCCACGCTCGACGCGCCGCTGATGGTCGATCATCTTCGTGCGCGTGGCGTCCTTGTCGCGGTAGCCGATGAACTCGCGCCACTGGCCCTCGATCTTGACCGTGTAGCACCACCGCTTGCTCTCGTTCGGTTTGCCCCGGCGGTGCTTGTAGACCGAACCCATCGGCGGCTACCCCTTGGTCTCCCGGAGTTCGTCGAGCAGGTCCGTCACGACGAACCGCACGCGGCGCCCGGCGCGGATGACCGCCCGCCGAACGCGGCCCGTCGCGACGAGTCGGCGCAGGGTTCGTTCGGCGCTGATGCCCAGCGCGGCGGCTTCGGCGTAGCTGATCACGGGGCGTTGATGAAGGGGGACTGCCGCCGGCACATCCAGGGGCTTCTGGCCGTTGTCTGGCTGCGGCAGGAATGCTGGTTTCCGGCTTGGCTGCGGCGCCGCGGCATGGCTGTCGATGGCGCCGGGGGAGTGGCCGGCGTGCGTGCGGGCGGTCATCGGCCTTCCTCCATCGCGACGTCGGCGTCTTCGTGCTGGCCGAGCTGGCCGAGGATCTCGCGTTCGATTCGGCGCCGGACGTCGTCGTCGACTGGCCGCACGGTCGCGTGCCGGCGGCCGGCGCGGTCCGTCTTGACGGGCCACGACAGGGCGAAGCCGCCGTCAGATTTCCTGCGCAATGTGACGCCGTCGAGAACGAGGTCGCCGTAGTGGAGCGACAGGTAGCCGAGCAGGCCGGTGCGGACGTCGGCGTCGCTGCCGCGGACCCAGGTGCGGACCTTCAACGTCGGATCAGCCATCGCTCTCTCCTTCGCCGAGCTGCGACACGCGGTCGCGCAGCCGGTCGAGCCGCAGCCACAGGATCAAAGCCCAGCCGCAGACGTCTTCGAGCTCTTGCTGGATCTCGTCGACAAGGTCGGCGGCGGGACGGGTGAACGAGGTGTCGCCGTACTCGCGGGCGCCGGCGGTCAGGCGGGCGCGGAGACGGGCGACGAAGCGGTCGAGGGCGGTCATGGCCGGCCTCTCTCGGGTTGGGCAACCGTCGCGAACCGTTGCGAACCGTCGCGACGGTCCGTACTGCAGTAGATCCGGTTCCCGCGTGCGCGCGTGCGTGCGCACAGGGGCGTGCGCGCGATTAGTACAGTGGCAACCGTCGCGACGGTTCGCGACGGTGCGACGGTAGATCGCCCCCTAATCATGCTCTCCTCCCCTGCGAAGTCCGATGCCGTCGTAGAAGGCGGTGCTTGTGCCCCGGCGCCGTGACACGCCGGGGAATGCGGCCGTCAGATCGCGGC
Source organism: Planctomycetota bacterium (assembly GCA_020425885.1). Next base: position 5,576 of record JAGQRA010000432.1, read on the forward strand.
CGAACGTCTGCTTGGTCGAGTGGCCGGTGCGTCCGTCCTGCCTGCACCATGCCACCCACGCGTCGAAGAGGTCGGTGCATGCGACCCGGTGCCCCTGGCCGACGACACACCGCTCGCGCACGAAGGCGCCCACGGGCGACGATAGATCCTCGATGTCCTGGATCGCCGAGCGGGACGACTCCGGTTCGAGGAAGTGGCCTCGTTCACGAAGGCGGTGCCAACCGGCGATGGCCCAACGGAGGATTCCGGGAAGCTCCGCGAGCAGTGCTTGCGTCAGTCCCGTGTCCTCCTTCCCGTAGAACGACTGCGTGAGGCGTAGCACGAGGAACCTGCCGGCCAGAGCCGTGCTGGAGTCGTTGAACCGCGGCAGTTCGTTCGTCAGGAAGACGAACCGGACCGGCAGGTTCATCGTCACCGACTCGAGGAACTTGCGATCGACGCTGATGGCGTCCTCGCCGCTGATGCACAGTAGGCGCTCGACGACTGTCGTGACGTGCTCGCCGGCGAAGCGCGCGTCGCTGACGATGGCGAGCGTCTTTCCCAGCAACGGCTGCAGACCGAAATTGCCGGCAAGGCTACCGACGGTGGGGCCGACCACGTTGCCCGCGCCCACCAGCTTGGACAAGACGCGTGCGATGGTGCCCTTGCCCGACCGCCGAGGTCCGACCAGCAGCAGCATCTTCTGCTGGCTGGTGTCGGCCGTCAGGCAGTAGGCGAACCAGTCCTGCAGCAACGTGATCGCTTCGGTGTCGTTGCCGAACAGCTCGTGCAGGAACGCGAGCCAACGATCAGGCTCGTCGGCGTGCGCGTCATAGTCGAAGTCGATGGCGTTGAAGTTGAAGAGCAGAGGGTTCGGCTGCAGCAGTTGCCCCGAAGGGAGATGCAGCGTCAGGCTCTTGCACGGCAGCAGCTCACCCGGCTCGAACTCCGGCTGCCCCTGGCCGATCCATCCTGGGACGGGAGTCGTCGCAGGGAGGAATGCTTCGGCCTGAATGGTCTGCAGCGCCGCCTTGACGCTCCCCGGGTTGCTCTCGAACTCGACCAGGATCATCTCCCCGGTCTGCTTGTCGTAGACGTACCGCAGCGCCTCGTGCAGCCACGGGTGCAGGACGTTCATCACGGCCGCGTCCTCGATCAGCACGTAGCGGTTGCCGCGCCAACTCCAGAGTGAGGAGGCGAAGTGGAACATGGTGCGGCTGCCGTTCTGCGTGCAGAAGTCGCGCAGGAACGCCTTCGCCGTCGGCAGAGTCCGCTTCGGTGACAGAACCAAACGTCCGGTCGACGGATCCCTCTCACCGAGGGGCACGAGAGCGGGCGCGTCACCTACGCCATCGGTGGCGGCGTTTCCGGCCTCGCCAGGAGTGGCTTCTCTTTGAACGGGCTCCGCTCCGGCGATCGCGGCGTCGATGTCCTCGCGGGTCGCACCGGCCTGGCGCCAGGCTCGGAGGTCCTTCGTGCCGGCCGGCGGCCGGACGACGCGGACGGACTTCGCAACCTGGGTTAGCTTCGCGACGAGCTTGGCGGTGCCGGCGATGGCGGACTTCTTCTTCGGGTCCGTTGGGTCGTCGTTGTCAGCGACCACGACGACATCGAGGCCGCGTGCGTAGGCGGCGGCGATGTCGACGCAGGTCGTCGCGCCCGGCCGGCCGATGGCGTCGAAGCCGAACGACAGCGCGGCTGCCGTGTCCGACTCGCCCTCGCAGTTGAGAACAAGGCCGTCACTCGGACGCAGGCGACGCAACACGCCGTTGCGGCTGCCCTTCACGCCGAACTTCCGGCCATTCGTGGGATCGCGCCGGCGGAGCCCGCAGACTTCGCCGCGCTTGTCGAACATCGGGAAGGTGTAGTTCTCGACGTGGAAGTCGCCGCGGGCGCCCGTCCCGGCGTGTACCGTGCCGAAGCCGATGCCGAGGTCGCGGAGGGCAGCCGGCTCGACGCCGAGATCCGTCGCAAGGTGCTGCACCTGCTCGTCGGTGATCTGCTCGGAGTAGCGGCGTGCTGCGCTGGCCCAGTCGATTCGGGGTTGCTCGTCCTTCTTGCGATTCCGCCACGGCGGGGGTGGCGCGTCACCGTTGTTCGAACCGGGCGGCAGGTCGGGGCGCGGGTGGATCCAACCCTCCCCGTTACTCGCGGGCCGGTCGCTCTGCTCGCGCATGCAGTGCACGACACGCTGGCCGACGGAGCACCACTTCTTGCCGCCGCAGACCGGGCAGGGGTTCGACCTCGTGGCGCGCTGCCAGGTGTCGGCGCCGATGTGCCCCGTCGGGTCTGGGCCTTGGATGTCGTCGTGGGAGACCACGATGACGGGTCTAAGGGACGGTGCCCCATTCCCTCGCGTTTGGAAGTAGCTACGGTCGCAAGACAAAGATCAGGACCGATTTGCGACTCCTGGCCGCTACTTCCATGAAGTAGGGGCGCTACTTCCCGCTGCGCCTGCTGCGCTCGGTCAGCGCCCGGTCGGCTGTGTTCTGCAGGTGACGTTCTTCAGCCTGTTGGCGACGCAGCGCCTGCCGAAACGTGGGCTCGTGCACCATGCGGCGCCGCGGATGATCGCCTCCCGACTTTGTCTTCCCTGGACGCGTCGGAACTTCGAGTCGCTTGCAGAACCGGGCAACCTCGCGGGCGTTCCGGATCGCATGGATGTTGGCATCGACGAGCGCCTTGGCCGGTACCCACTCGGTGCCCGGGCAGGCGGGCATCGTCAGCAGGCTGACGTCCCAGATCAGAGCAGACCGGCGATACCAAAGCACCGAACCGATCTGCAGGTTCTTCATCAAGTGGTCGGCGAGGAGTCGGCTGTGCTCTCGGATGACTGCCAGGGCGGTACGGATGTCCTTCTCGACCGCCTTGGCAATGGCGTCGGTTCCGGGCGCCGCTGCCTCCTTCGAGGATGCCACGAGTTGTGTCAACGCATCGATCTCCGACTGACAGCGGGCAGCCCCATCGACGTCACCGACTTCCTGAGCTTCGTCGCGCTCCTCCTCGATCGTGCGAACGTGAGCTTGCACCGCACGCTTGCCGCGATCGTCGAGTACAAGGACGTTCGGCGGTTCGCGGTGTTCGGTGAGGTCGAGCAACGCAGTGGCGGTGTACACCGACCCCGGTGAGCGGAGCAAGGTGCTCAGATGGCGGAGCCCATTGCTATCGGGCGCCGCGAAGGAAGTGCCGTTGCGAAAGGTGATCCGCCATTCCCCCCCGATGAAGAGGCAGCGGTTCTCGATCCCGAATTCGACATGCTCGATGTTGGGGCCTGCCCTCGTCGCCGTCTTCCTCACTGGGCGGGCGAGCAGGGAGGGTAGCGTGTTCTCTGCCGACCGGCGGGATTTGCCAGCAGACGTTTGGATGCCGTCGACAACGTGACGAATGGCCACACCGTGGCGCTTGTGGAGATCGAAGACAGCACGGTTCGCGGCGTCGGCGTCGAGCCCACACGACTGCATCAGGAACGGGACAGCTCGGGCGGCATCGCCGTGCGTCGCCAGGAAGTCGTCGGCACTCTTGCACTCCGAGTATGCGTAGGCGGCGCCTATCCAGTTCAGCAGGAGGTCGCGGGCGGAGGCCTGCTCCCATGGGTCGCGCGTGAGATGAACCGCGTAACCGAGTTCCGAGTCGTGCTCGCCCATGTCGGCGCCAAGAAATCCGAAGCGCCGATCCAAGCACTGCGAGCAGACACCGCAGTGGGGGTGCATGGTGCTCTGCCGGTGAACGTATGCGCAGCTGACAGTCAGCTTGGCCAACTCGAGGACCGGGGACGAGGCCAGTTCCCGGATGAGCTCTGATCGGCTCTTCAGCGCGAAGGGGTTCTCGACCGTCATCGTTCGTCCGGCGACTTCGGAGAGGATCTTGCCGAACCCGACGAGAACGCGTGGGTGCGCGGTACGGGTTGCCCGCGCACCGACGACGGAACCCGCGATCGGCAGGTTCATCGCGATGATGCCGTTCTCGTAGGCGCACAGCCGGTCGTGCCCGATCAGGCTCGCAACAGCGCCCGCGATTACTGCGTAGAGCAGGGAGCGGGTGCGCTGTGTGCGCTCCGGGCGCAGTTGCTCTTTGTTTCGGCTGAGGGTGAGGGCCACGTGCTGGGGTGCGCGGTAACCGTGCTCCCTGGCGAGGCGTGAGAGCTCAGCGACGAGCGTGTTCTGGACACTGGTGACCTTGGTTGCCGAGCGATGGCTGACGAGCACCGCGTACCTGTTCTGGCGGAAGATGAGGTCAGCAGAACCGGCGAAGGAGTCGAGGCCGCCTGAGAACAGGGAGACCTCCTGGACGTCATCCCACGGCACAAGCGGCTCGCCATGAGGACCCGCGAACATCAGTTGCCGCGGTGGCTTCTTCCCGCGCGGCACGAACTCGAACTGGAACGTGTCCTGCGAGAGGAAGCCGAGAGTCGCTTCGAGGGGGTTCCGGATCCCGGGCGTGCTCCAGAAGTCTGGATCGTCCACGCCGACGATGAACCGGAAATGGCGATGCCACTTCTCGCCGTCGTCATCGTCATCGCTCCGGCCACGGGATACGGCGCCATCGGCGGCGAGCACGAAGGATGCGATACGGATGAGGTCGTGGAACTGCGGCGACAGTGTCCCCGATAGTGCGCCGACGATTCCGCCGATGTCGACGGAGATGCTGCATCCACGCCCCCCGAGCGTGAGACGAAGGGCGTCGGCCGGAGCGCGGGCACGTGCCGCATCGCACACCACCCATGTCTCGCGAATCGGAGAGTCGGTCACTCGGCCGCCCCTCTCCGCAACTCGTCACGCACCTTCTTGAGGGCGTAGCCGACGAAGCGGGCGGTCCGGGCCTCGGATAGATCACCCTCGAACCGCGCCTTCGACCACCAGCCACCCGCGAACGACTCGACGATCTTCGATGCCTGCTGGCAGTGGAGATCGAGGGCGCGTGAGAACGCCTTCTGTTCGGCAAGGGTCGAGAAGCGTCGACCCTCGCCAACATGGCGCGGTAGCTCGCGGTCGACGTAGTAGCTGAGGCATCGTTCCGTGAAGCGCGCGAAGAACTGCCGGACGATTCGTCCGAACTGGGCCTCCGTGCCGAGACCGGCGATTCCTCGGGCAACGTCACTCGCGTCGGGGAACAGCGTGGCTGTTCGTCGCGCCAGGTCCCCCGCGATCGACTCGACGGCGGCTCCCAGTGCCATCTCGGCGATGTCCGTTCGCTGGCGGTGCGCGTCCAGGTGATCGTCGATCGCACGCGCCAGTCCGCCGGTCAGCTCGGCGACAGTCGGAGTCGGTGATACGGAGATGCCGAGTGTGCGGAGTTCCTCGGCGATCTCGCTGCTTCGGGCGGCATCCGGTAGGTTCGCGAGAATCCAGACGGTATGGACAAGCCCAGGGTCGGCACCGTGCGAGACGAAGCGGTCGTCGATCGCGTCGAGTGTTGCGGAGGCGACGGCAGCCGCGGTGCCGCTACCGCTCCCGAGTAGGTCGATGACCTCGCGCCATCGGCGGGTGCGTGGTAGATGGGGGAGACGGATGTGGCCCATGCAATCCCGCTTTGGAGGGCGCCCGAGTTCCTCTGCCTTGGCGGCAGCAAGCCACCACGATGCCGCGGAGCGGCCGTCGGATCACGCACGATTCGCTAGGGGACCTCATTCGGGCCGCCGGCCCAGGGCGGAATGGGTCGAGTCAAGGCTCCCACTGCCGCTCGCAGCTTCGCTCGGTCCACCGATGTGTAGATCGTCGTGCTGACGATGCTCGCGTGGTTCAGTGCGGCCTGGACGAGCCGCAGGTCGCCGGTCCGTGCGAGCAAGGCCGCGGCGTAGGAGTGCCGCAGGCTGTGCGCGCTCCGGCCGACGACCCCGGCCTTGGTCAGCCACCCGGCGAGCCGGCGCTGGGCGTGCCGGGTCGAGATCCGGCGGTCGCCAGCGAGGAAGAGCGGCCCGGCTGTGCGGCCGGCGACGAACTGCCGCAGGTGCTTCGCGAGCGCCCTCGGCATCAGGACCGTCGCCGGCCGGTCATTCTTCGCGCGGCGCACGGAGATCTCGCCGTGCGCGAAGTCGAGGTCGCCGACGTCGAGAGCGAGGGCGCTCCCGATCCGGATCCCGGTGCCGAGCAGTAGCTCGACGAGCATCCCGTCGCGCTCTGCCTCGGGGCCGGCGGCAACGGCGAGGATTGCGAGCAGGCGCTCCTGCTCGTCGTCATGCAGAGCGCGCGGCGGCGGTGGGGTGCACCTCGCGCGCTTCAGCAACCGGGCGACGTTGCTCGCCATGATCCCCGACTCGTGTGCCCAACGGAAGAAGCAGCGCAGGCTCGTGCGCTGCGCGTTCGCGG
>JAGQRA010000433.1 GCA_020425885.1 Planctomycetota bacterium
CCAGCTGGCCATCCCACCGGCCGACGTTCGACCAGGTACTCCCCTGCACCCAGAAGTTCCCCCCGGCGATGACGTCCCCATTCGGCAATGACACCAGCGTCGAGATGGTGGCGCCCCCGCCCGACACGACGCTGTGGTACGACCAGGCGGCTCCGTCCCATTCGGCGAAGTGGCCGGCGAAGTTGCCTCCCGCGAAGACGTGGCCATTCGGCGTCACGGTCACGGAAGCGACCCAACTGCTCAGCCCCGAGCCGAGTGGAGACCAGGACGTCCCATCCCATCGCGCGATGTTGCTTACACTCACGCCGCCGGCAACCGAGAACGACCCCGCTGCGACGAGGTACCGTTCGGCAGGACGGCCAGAGCGTAGACTGCACCGTAGACTCCCGATCCCAGCGATACCCATTGCTGGCCGTTCCATCGCGCGATGCCGGCGAGTGAAGTGGAGCCAGACGCGACGAGGTAGCCACCGGCGATCAGGTCGCCGTTGGCGAGCACCGCGAGCGCATAGACCGCGGAGTCGTTGGTGAACCCCTCACCCAGCGTGCCCCAGGTGCCGTTCGTCGGGTCGTAGACCGCGATGCCGTTGACGAGCTGGTCGCCTGCGGCCGAGAACCCGCCGCCGGCCACGAGCATGGTCGGCCGCGGCCCGGCGCCATCTGGGTCCCAGGGTATCGACGTACTCACGGGCAGGTTGATGCCAGGTACGGGGTCCCCGACCTGCCACGTCGTCGCGCACTGCGCGTGGCACAAGGTCGCCAGGAGCAGCATCGGCACGAGGCACGAAAGCGTTGAGGGAGTCGGCATTCCGCCACTCATCGTAGCGAGCGCACCGAGTGACCCTGACCCGGCGCGAGGGCAACAAGGGGAGGTGAAGTTCGGACAAGAGGAATTGCCGAGCGCGCGGCGCGCAGCGGCGCGCCTCACCGAAGCCCTCGTCCCGAGCGATTCTCCGCTGCGGAGCAGCGGAGAATGGTCGGGGCGAGAGGATTTGAACCTCCGACCTTTGCGTCCCGAACGCAACGCTCTACCAGGCTGAGCCACGCCCCGACAGCGCCCACCAACCGCGACCGGCCGGGGAACGAGGCGAGGAACGTAGCGACGGTTCGCGCCGCGGTCAAGGCTCGCGCCGAACCCTATCTCGAACCTCGCACCCACCTACCGCATCGCAGCGAAGCCGACACCGCCCGCACCGGGGATCGGATCGTGCTTCACCGCCACGCGGTGCTAACCTGCCTGCCCCGGATACGCCAACAACCCGCCGCCACCGAAGCCTCCACCGCCACGCCCGCCGGAGCCCCGCCGCCCCATGCGCATTCCCCTGCTCATCCCCGAGGTCCGCGAGCTGTTGCAGGAGGGGAAGCTCGACGACCTGCGCTCGGTGCTCGAGGAGATGCACCCGACGGACGCGGCGGCGATCCTGAGCGCCCTCAACATCGAGGAGATCGCCTCGATCCTGGCCGCGCTGCCGACCGAGATCGAACGCGACGTCTTCCACTACATCGACCCCGAGGTGCAGGAGGCCTACGTCGCCGGCGCCGGCCGCGAACGGGTCCGGGCCGCGCTCGGGTTGATGCTCAGCGACGACCGCGCCGAGTTCCTCGACCGCCTTGACGACCGGGTGCGCGACCGGCTGATCCCGATGCTGCCGAGCGCGGCGCGCGACGATCTCATGCGGCGCGAGACGTTCCGCGAGGATCAGGTCGGCTCGTTCCTCACCACCGACTACGCGGTGCTCAACCCGGCGTTGACGGTCGCCAACGCGATCCGCGCGCTGCGTCATCAGGCGCCGAAGAAGGAGACGATCTACTACAGCTACGTCGTCGACAGGAAAGGGCTGCTGGTCGGCTTCATCTCGCTGCGCGACCTGCTGCTGGCGGACGATGCCACGCTGGTCAGCGACGTCATGAAGACCGAGCTGGTCTCGATCAAGCCCGAGGCCGACCAGGAGGAGGCCGCGCACATCATCCGCGACTACGACCTGCTGGCGCTGCCGGTGATCGACGCCTCGGGTCGGCTGGTCGGCATCGTGACCCACGACGACGCGGTCGACATCGTCCAGGAAGAGGCCCAGGAGGACTTCGAGAAGATGGCCGGCCTCACCGGTCACGGCATCGAGGCCGGCGACTACGACTACCTCGAAGAACCGATCTGGCGGCAGATCCGCCGCCGCGCGCCGGTGCTGTGCCTGCTGGCCCTGTTCTGGGTCGTGACCTCGGGCGTGATCAAGGGCTTCGAGGAACACATCGAGGGCAACATGCTGCTGCTGGCGCTGCTGCCGATGGTGATGGCGACCGGCGGCATGGTCGGCACCCAGGCCAGCGCCCTCGTCATCCGCGCGCTGACGGTCAGCGATGACGAGAAGGAGGCGATCATGCCCTTCGTCTGGAAGGAGCTGCGCGTCGCCGGCCTGATGGCGTTGTTGCTGGCCGTGATCGCGTTCATCGACACGGTGGTCGTCAGCCGGATCGAGACCCAGCCCGACCCGCTCGATCTGGTGATCAGATCCGGCGCCGTCATCGGCGGGGCGATGCTGGCGCACGTGCTGTCGGCGGCCATGCTCGGCGCGCTGACGCCGCTCATCGTCAAGAAGCTGCGCGGCGATCCGGCGATGATCAGCACGCCGGCGGTGACGGCGATCGCCGACCTGACCGGCGCGACGATCTACCTGGTGCTGGTCACCCTGCTGCTGACGCGACCGGGCGGGTAGCATCGCGGCCTACGGCATCACGCCGCGGAGCCGCATGCATCGAGCCATCGTCGTCATCACCGCGCTGCTGTTCGCCGCGGCCGCCGGTCGCGCGCAGAGCACTGGCAAACCGCCGCGCGGCCGCGAACTCGACAAGCTCGTCGAACGCATCCTCGCCGCCGACGACACCGACGATGCCGCCCACCGCGAACGCGAGGCCATGCTCGCCGAGGTCCGTTCGGTGGCGCCGCTGGCGCCGCGCGACGTCGACAAGTGGAAACAGAAGATCGCCAAGCTCTGGCGCAAAGGGCGCACACTCGAAAAGTCCGGCGACAACCTGTTCTTCGCCGATGGCCGCGGTCGCTACATCGTCGGCGGCGAGACCAGGAAGCCGACCGGCCTGTTGATCGCGATGCACGGCGGCGGTCAGGGTTCGGGCGACGCCGGTCCCGCGGCGGCGGCCTACGGGCCCGCCGCCAGCAGGTTCGGCTGGGTGATGATCGCGCCCGAAGTCCTCGAGCGCACCGAGTGCGGCTGGACCGACGCCGGCACCGAGGAGTTCGTGCTCGGCCTGGTCGACGCCGCGCTGCGCACCTGGAAGGTCGACGCGGACCAGGTCTACTTCGCCGGCCATTCGATGGGCGGCTACGGCAGCTGGACGCTCGGCGGCCATCACGCCGATCGGGTCGCCGCGATCGCGCCGAGCGCCGGCGCGCCGACACCGATCCGCGAACGGTCCGGCGGGCCGGTCCGCGAGCGGACCGGCGGACCGATCGTCGACATCATCGAGGGCGTGATCCCGTCGC
>JAGQRA010000434.1 GCA_020425885.1 Planctomycetota bacterium
AGAGGGCGTCGACGTCCTCGCCGGAGACCATGATGCGGACCTTCACGAGGTCGGCCTCCTCGTAGCCGCGGACCTCGTAGTCCATCGTGCCGAAGCCGCGGGTGGCGGACTTCAGGCGGTCGTGGAAGTCGAAGATGATCTCCGAGAACGGCATCGCGAAGGTCAGCATGACCCGCTGCGAGCCGTAGTACTCGGTGCGCTCGTAGACGCCGCGGCGGTCGGTGGCCAGCTTCATGACCGCGCCGATGAACTCGGTCGGCACCACGATGCGGACCTCGACGATCGGCTCCATGTAGGCCGCGATCCGCACCGGGTCGGGCATCTCCGAGGGCGAGCGCACCGTCATGGTCTCGCCATTGGTGAGCTGCAGCCGGTAGGTCACGTTGGGTGCGGTCTGCACCAGGTCCATGTCCTCCTCGCGCTCGAGCCGCTGCTGGATGATCTCCATGTGCAGCAGGCCGAGGAAGCCGCAGCGGAAGCCGAAGCCCAGCGCGTCGGAGGTCTCCGGCTCGAAGCTGAAGCTCGAGTCGTTGAGCCGCATCTTCTCCAACGACTTGCGCAGGTCGTCGAAGTCGCCCGAGTTGGTCGGATAGAAGCCGCAGAACACCATCGGTTTGGCGTCCTTGAAGCCCGGCACCGGCGCGCCGCGCAGCGACTCCTTCTCGTGGGTGACGGTGTCACCCACCTTCACGTCGCCGAGGTTCTTGATGTTGGCGACCAGGTAACCCACCTCGCCGGCGTGCAGTTCCTTCTCCGAGACCATCCGCGGCGCGAGGCGGCCGATCTCGGTCACCTCGTAGCTCTTGTCGGTCTGGAGCATGCGGATCTCCTCGCCGACCCTGATGGTGCCCTGGCGCACCCGCATGTAGATCACGACGCCGCGGTAATCGTCGTAGATCGCGTCGAAGATCAGCGCCTGCAGCTTGGCGCCCGGGTCGCCGGTCGGAGGCGGGATCTGGGCGACGATCGCCTCGAGCAGCGCCTCGCAGTTCTGGCCGGTCTTGGCCGACACGGCGATCGCGTCCTCGGCCGGCAGGCAGATCGCGTCCTCGACCTCGGTGGCGACCTCTTCGGGCCGCGCGTGCGGCAGGTCGATCTTGTTCAGCACCGGGATCACCGCGAGCTTCGCCTGCTCGGCGAGCACCGCGTTGACCACCGTCTGCGCCTCCACGCCCTGCGAGGAGTCGACCAGCAGCATCGCGCCCTCGCACGCCTGCAGCGACTTGAGCACCTCGTAGTTGAAGTCGACGTGCCCGGGCGTGTCGATCAGGTTGAAGAGGTAGGTCTTGCCGTCCTGGGCCTTGTAGCGCATCGCCACCGCACGGGCCTTGATGGTGATGCCGCGCTCGCGCTCCAGCTCCATGTCGTCGAGGAGCTGCTCCTTCATCTGGCGGCGGTCGACGGTCTGGGTCAGTTCGAGCAGACGGTCGGCCAGCGTGGACTTGCCGTGGTCCACGTGCGCGATGATGCTGAAGTTGCGGATGAGGGAGACGTCGGTCACGTCGGTGGGTCCGGGCGAGGGAGTGGGAACAGGTGGAGATGGGTCGGACGTAGGCGGGTGGAACCACCAGGGCGGTTCAGAGCGGATGCTCTGTCAGCCAGGCAGCCAGCGCGCGCAGCGCCTTGCCGCGGTGGCTCACCGCGTCCTTCTGCTCGGCCGACAACTCGGCGAAGCTCGGGTCGATTTCGCCGGCTCCAGGGCGCTGGAAGGCCGCGGCGACGAACACGGGATCGTAGCCGAAGCCGGCCTCGCCGCGTGGTGCGGTCAGGATCCGGCCCTCGCAGCTCTCCTCGATCCGCGCCAGGACCTTGCCGGTCGCATCGGCCAGACAGAGGTGGCAGACGAACCGGGCGCTGCGATCGGGCCGGTCACCCAGCTCGGCGAGCAGCTTGTCGATGCGGTCGTGGTCGGTCGCGTCGGGGCCGGCCCAGCGGGCCGAGTGGACCCCCGGGGCGCCGCCCAGGGCATCGACGCGGAGGCCCGAATCGTCGCCGAGTGCCGGGGCACCGACCAGCCGCGCCAGGGTCACCGCCTTGACCTCGGCGTTGCCGGCGAAGTCCGGCCGGTCCTCGACGATGTCGAGCGGCTCCGCCAGGTCGGCCATGGTCTTCAGCTCCAGGCCGCCGGCCGCGGCCAGCAGGCGCTCCAGCTCGTTGCGCTTCTTCTGGTTGGCGCTGGCGATCCACAGGGTCGCGGTCATGCCCCGGTGCTCCCCCCGTCGCCCGACGGCTCGAGCCCCATACAGCGCTCCTGCTCGGCCCGGATCGCGGCACAGGCCGACTTCGAGAGTTCGAGCATCCCGACCAGGTGGTCGTCGTCGAAGGGGCTGCCCTCGGCGGTGCCCTGGACCTCGACCAGGCGCCCGTCCGTCAGCCGGACGACGTTCAGGTGGACGTCGCAGGCGCTGTCCTCGCGGTAGTCCAGGTCGACGAGGAAGTCGTCGCGCCACAGCCCGATCGACACCGCCTGCACCAGCTGGCGCATCGGCCAGCGGGTGAACGGCTTCTTGGCGTGAATGGCCGACAACGCGTCGTGGAGCGCCACGCACGCGCCATTGATCGAGGTCGTGCGCGTGCCGCCGTCGGCATTGAGCACGTCGCAGTCGATCCAGAAGGTCATCTCCGGGAGTGCCGACAGGTCGATCGTCGCCCGCATCGCCCGTCCGATCAGTCGTTGGATCTCCAGCGAACGTGCGTCGATCTTGCCGCCCACCCGGCCGTCGCGCGGCTTCCGGACCCGGGTCGACGCGGGCAGCATCGAGTACTCCGCGGTCAGCCAGGCCTTGCCCTGGCCCTTCATCCAGTGCGGCACGCCATCCTGGGCCACGACCGTGCACAGCACCTTGGTCTGGCCGGCGGTGACCAGCACCGACCCGGTCGCCTGCTCCACCACGTGCCGTTCGAACGTCAGGGGACGGATGACTCGGGGGTCTCGCTGGCGCTTCTTGGCCAGGGCTCGGGTCCTGTCGACGGGGCCGCGGGGGCCGGAATCGGGCCGAGCAGTGTAGCGAGTCGACCGTAGCCTGTCGCCCCGGGCTCGGTCCGGCGCCCTACGCCGGTGTCGGTCGGCTGACGGTCAGCTCGTGCAGCGCCTCACGCAGCTCCATCACGCCGAACGGCTTCGCGATCTCGAACAGGCGCGCCCCGGCGGCCAGGCCCCGGATGCCGACGCCGGGCTGGGTGGTCAGCAGGACGATGCCGATGCCCGGGCAGCGCTCGGACAACAGGCGGGCGATCTCCGAGCCGGACTCGATGCGGGCGTCGTGTTCGACGATCGCCAGCTCGAAGCGCTCCGGCGTGGCCTCGATCAGCGAGCGGGCCGAGGCGCCGTCGACCGAGCTGATCAGCTTGCGGCCGGTGCCACGGATCTCGTAGGCGATCATCTCGCGAAGTTCGGGGTCGTCCTCGAGGACCAGGACGCCGCCGAAATGATGGTTGCTGGCAGTGACCCGCGGCAGCACGCAGGGTTGTTCGCTCGCCTGCGCCGCGAGCAGCTCG
>JAGQRA010000435.1 GCA_020425885.1 Planctomycetota bacterium
AACCGTTCGGCTTCCGTCCGTACGGCGCCGGCAAGCCCGGCGCCGGCGGTATCGCCCCGACGCTGCGCGGACTCGGTCTGGCGGCGCTCGGCCAGACCGTCGACTACCGACTCGAGCACGGGCTCGGCGCCGCGCCCGGCCTGCTCGTGCTCGGCCTGCGGCGGGCGACGGTGCCGGTGCTCGGCGGCACGCTGCTCGTCGACCCGCTGGCGCATCAGTGGTTCGTCCTCGCCGGCCCCACCTGGGTGCCGGCAGCGGGTTGGGTTTCGCTGCCGACCACGTTCCCGGCGGTCCCGGCGCTGATCGGCACCGGCATCTTCGCCCAGGGCTTCGTCTTCGATGCAGCCGCGACGTTCGGGCTGGCGATGAGCGACGGCCTCGAGATCTGGATCGGTTAGAGGCACTCGTTCGCCGCAGGCCTCAGCCGCGGTCGTAGTCGCCGTCGAACATGCCGCGCCACTGCGCGCCGTCCTGCGAGCACTCCATCGACGACCTCAGCTTGCCGTCGGTGCCGAAGTCGTAGGTCATCCGCATGTGGCCCATCATCGGGCTCTTGCTGCGCAGGACGAGCTTGTCGCCGTCCCAGCCGCCGCGGAACTCCTCGCAGCCGGTGCCCATGCTGTCGAACCAGTAGAGCACGACGTCGTTGTTCGACTGGTCGACGGTGTAGACACCGTGGCCGCTGAAGGTCGTGTTGCCGCCGATCGACTGCTCGTAGTCGGTGACGACGCCGAAGCCGCCGATTGCCATGCGGCTGGTGGTGACGCCGTCGGCGATGCAGCCGTCAGGGTTCCATTCGGAAGGGTGCATCGTCTCCTTGCCGCGCCAGGTTCCGGCGAGTCGTTCGAGTTTCCGGTGTTCGGCGTTGGGTTGAGGGCATTCCATGATCGTTCCTGCTGGTTCGGTGTTGGGTGAAGAGCGGAGACTAACGCAACGTCACGTCCGCGGCCTCGCCGGCCTCGAGCGTCACCAGCTGTCCCCGCTTGGTGCCGGCGAGGCCGATCCAGGTCGGGCCGCCGGCGAGTCCCGGCAGCGTGAACCGACCGTCGCGATCGGCCGTGATCCGGTACTCGTGACGGGTCAGGCAGAAGTCCTCGACCTCGATCTGGGCGCCGGGCCAGGGCGTGCCGTCCGGGCGCTGGACGGCACCGCGGATCGTGGCGCCCGCCGTTGTCCGAAGCACGCCGAGGTCGGTGTCTTCGCCATCGAACGCCACTTCGTGTTGCAGGAAGCCGAGCGGGCCGAGGAACTGCAGCGTGAGCGGCATGCCGGCCTCGAGTGCGGCGCCGGGAAGCACGAGCCGGCCGGCGGCATCGGTATGGCCGCGGCCGAAGACCTCGCTGCCGCGCACCTGGTGGAAGCCGCCCTCGCCGATTCTCGCCATGCTCTGGACCTGCGGCCCGTGCGCGACGAGCAGAACGACTTCGGCGCCCCGGTATGGAGCGCCGGTCGCGTCCTGCAGGGTTCCGTGCAGTCGCGCGGCCGGACGCAGCTCGAGTTCGTGTTGCTGATCGGGGCGATGGCTCAGCCAGACCTGCGTGCCCTCGAACCAGGACCGTGAGGCGGGCGGCACCAGCGCGACGTCGGGGTCGAGGCAGCGCAGCAGGAAGTCGGTGTTCGTCGGCGTCGGCGTCGGCAGCTCGAATGTGCCCTCGTCGTCGGTGATCGCGAACGAGCGCATGCCGCCGCCGCGGCGGCCACCGATGGCGACGAGGCGGCGGTTGCCGATCGCGATGCCGTCGTCGGCGAACAGTCGGCCGCGGATGATCGAGTTCGCCGCGCTCTCGACATAGAACCGCTTGGTGCGATCGCCGGTGTCGGGCGGGATGTCGTGGAACACCGGCTCGACGAAGGCGTCGTCGAGCACGACGTGGGCCCACATCGCGTCGTCGCCGGTCCAGCCGAGCACGAGCCAGGCACCATCCTCGCCGCGCGTCGGTCGGGCCACCGCGGCCGGCAGCGGCACGCGGGCCTGCCCGGCGAGCGCCATGACCTCGAGCCGTGCCTGCGCCGTCTGTTGACTCGAGGCTCCGGCCAGTTCGAAGCGGCGCCGCTGCGGTTCCTCGTCGTCGAAGGCGAACTCGACGTCGGCGTCGCCGCCGCTGTCGATCGTGGTCGCGAGCCCGGCGCGTTCCGCGTGCCAGCATCGCACCGCGATCGGGCCGAACGGGACGTGCGCGAACTCGAACCGTCCACGGGCATCGGTCGTGGTCGAGTCGGCGATCGCACCGAACTCGGCCGGGCCCGGCGGGGCGAAGGCGACGAAGGCGCCGGCCATCGGCGCGCCGGTCTCGTCGCGGACGATCCCCGCCAGGCGCCGCGCCGGCATCATCGCGATCCGCGCGAAGCCGAGCGTCGTGTCCCGCAGGTCGACGAGAGCGCCGCCGACGTCGGGCGGCGCGGTCGTCGCGCGGATCGCGAGTTCGGCCTGCGGCAGCCGCGGCAAGGCGAAGCTGCCGGAGCCGTCGCTGCAGGCCCTGGCGACCTCGACCCCATCGAGCCGGGCCGTGACGATCGCGCCGGGGACCGGCTGGCGGTGGGCATCGAGCACCGCGCCTTCGAGTCGCGCCTGGCCGACCTGGGCCGGCAGCCATGACATCGACGCCGACACCAGTACCAGCGTCAGCTTCCGCAACGGGGGCTGTGGTCGCATGTGGATCCGGTGGCTGCGCACTGTAACCGATCCGTCGCCGCTCGCATGAAGCCGCCGATCCGGCGATGATCAAGGCATGCGCCACGGCCCGCTTCTCGTTCCGTTCGCCTTCGCCGTCTCGACCGTCTTCGCCACGTGCCTGCCGGCGCAGCAGGTCGAATGGTGGCAGAAGGATCTCGAAAGTGGGCTCGCGGCCAGCGCGGACAGCGAGGCCAAGCTGCTGCTGCTCTACTGCTTCCGCGATCCCGACGGCAACTGCTCGGCGATGTTCAGCGGCACCATGTCGGACGAGAAGGTGACGCCGGTGCTCGCCACGTTCGTCTGCATGGGGGCCAAGCAGGGCGACGAGGCCGGCAAGGAGCTGCAGCGGCGCTTCCATGTCGAACAGCTGCCGACGACGTTGTTCCTGACGCCGGAGGGCAAGGTCGTCGACGTCATCGCCGGCTACGTGCCGGTGGCCGAGTTCCTCGCCGAGGTCGATCGCATCAAGAAGGGCGATCGGACCCTGGCCGCGCTGCGCGAGGCCGCCGCGGCCAAGCCGGACGACCTCGCGCTGCAGCTCGACTACATGCGCAAGCTGCGCGCCACCGGCGACAAGCCCGGCTCGCTGCAGGTGATCGAAGCCATCGTCGCCAAGGATCCTAAGTGTCGGAAGGAGCCGGCAGCCGAAGCGATGCTGCTCAGGCTCACCGACGAGGTGTTCCCGCCCGACTCGTCGCCGCAGAGCTGGGACGTCGAGCCGCTGCACGCGTTCCTGCGCCAGCAGAAGAACAAGCGCGTGCTGTTCCTAGGCTATCGGCGGCTGGCCGAGGCGGCCTACCTGCAGGAGGATCTCAAGAACTGGGCGAAGTTCTCCGAGCACGCCTGGAAGAGCATCCCGGCCGAGGAGGTGAAGCGATGGGGGCAGGAGCACGCCACCATCGCCTGCCGCCACGGCAAGGAGCTGGATGCCATCAACAAGGCCATCCTCAAGCTGTCGCTCAAGATCAGCGAGAAGGCCTTCGAGGTCGTCGAGAAGGAGCAGGCCAAGGCGCCGGACAAGCCGTTCCTGGCCTACGCGATGTACCTGCATGCCGGCGTGCTGAAGGCCAACGGCAAGCGCAAGGAGGCCTTCAAGCTGCTCGACGACGCGATCGCCGCGGATCCGAACAACAAGGACCTCAAGGCCGCCAAGGACTGGTGGGTCCAGGGCAACTGAGCCGTTCCGAGCCTTCAGACGGCGCAACGCGGCACAGCGTCGACGACGAAGCGGGTGCATCCTGCGCCGCTGCGGCCTCGGGAGTAAGATGCCGCCACCCCCGCGACCTCCTTGCGAAGGTGACAGATGCTCTCGAAGTGCTCGTTCGTGTTCCTTTCCTGCCTGCCGCTGGCGGCGCAGTCGGTGCTGCGCGTCGGCCCCGGTCAGACCTACGTCGACATCCCGCCGGCCGTGGCCGCGGCGGTGCCCGGTGATCTGATCCTGATCGCGGCGGGTTCGTACTCGACGTTCACGCTCGATCGCGGCATCACGCTGCGCGCCGATCCGCCGGGCGCGACCGTCCGCGTCGGTTCCGGCGCGGTGTCGACCGCGATGATGGTCGCCGTTCCACCGGGGCAGCGGGCACACCTCGAGCAGCTGGCGCTGCAGCAACCGATCGACATGCGGCCGGCGGTGGGCGCAACCACGGCCGGTGTCGTCAGTTTCACCGGGGTGTCGTCGCTCGCGACGGTGACCCTGACCGACGCCAGTCTGGCGATGCACGGCTGTGATCTCAACGGCTTCGGCGGCCACGGCATCGTGCTCAACGGCGCATCGGCGCTGTCGGCGGTGCAATGCACGATCAACGCCTCGTCCGGTTGGTTCTCGATCCCGCCTTCGGCCGGCATCGCGGCCGGCGGCTCATCGACCGTTCACTGCAGCGACTGCGACATCGAGGGCGGATTCCTCGGCGTGCACACGATCGTCGTCATCGGCAGCGGCATCGCCCTCAGCGGCAGCGCCCGGGCCTTCTGTGTCGACAGCTCGATCCGCGCCTACCAGTTCTCGCCCGGCTCTCCGTACGGGGTCGGCATCGACAACCAGTCGAGCCAGCCGGTGACGATCGAGCGTTGCGCCGTGCTGGACAGCCTCGGCGCCGCCAATTCGTGGAACGGTGCGGTGCAGGCCGGGCTCGTGCTCGGGCTGTCGACGCCGACGTCGCAGGGGCCGGTGCGCGGCGGCGTGTTCCAACTCGACTTCCGCAGCCGCGCGGGGTTGCCGATCGTCGCCCACGCCGCCTTCGGTCTCGGGGTTCCGGTGCGCTATCCGCTGCTGGCGCAACCGGACTGGGGCTTCGTCACCAACTCGGTGCCGATCGTGCTGATGCTGGCGAACGCACAGGGCCAGGCGACCCTGGCCGTGTCGCTGCCGAACAGCGCCTGGTTGCAGGATGTGCCGCTCTGGTTCGCCGGATGGACCGAGCTGGCGCTGCCGGTGCAGATGTCGCCGGTCCTCGGCGGTCTGATCCGATAGCGGGCGCCGACAAGTCGGTGCTACACCGCGCTACCGGCTGCCGTACTCGATCGCGGCGTGGATGAAGTCGCGGAACAACGGGTGCGCCTGCAGCGGCTGGGTCTTGAACTCGGGGTGGTACTGCACGCCGACGAACCACGGGTGATCGGGTACCTCCACGACCTCGACCAGGCCGAGCTTCGGGTTGCTGCCGGCGAGGACGAAGCCCTTCTGTTCGAACTGCTCGCGGTAGTCGTTGTTGAACTCGTAGCGGTGGCGGTGGCGTTCGCTGACCGTGGTCGTGCCGTAGGCGCGATGGCTGTGGGTGCCTTCCTTGAGCTCGCAGTCGAACGCGCCCAGGCGCATCGTGCCACCCATGTCCCGCTTGAGCTTCTGCTCCTCCATCAACGAGATCACCGGGTTGGTCGCGTTCGGGTCGTACTCGGTCGTGGTCGCGTCGGTGAGGCCGAGGTCGCTGCGGGCGAACTCGACGACCGCGGCCTGCATGCCGTAGCAGATGCCGAAGAACGGGATCTTGTGTTGCCGGGCGTAGCGGATGCTGGCGATCTTGCCCTCGAAACCGCGTTCGCCGAAGCCGCCGGGGACGAGGATGCCGTCGACGCCGGCGAGCAGCTCGTCCGGCCCCTCGTTGGCGACCTGCTCGGCCGAGACCTTGCGCAGCTTGACCTTGCAGGCATTGGCGATGCCGGCGTGGCTCAGCGACTCGTAGATCGACTTGTAGGCATCGTGCAGCTCGATGTACTTGCCGGCGACGGCGATCTCGACCTCGTGCTCGGGGTTCTTGACGATCTGCAGCAGGCGCTGCCAGTCCGCGACGTCGACCTGCTGTCGGGGTTCGAGCTGCAGGTGATTGAGGATGCGGCGGTCGAGGCCCGACTCCATCAGCATCAACGGCACCTCGTAGATCGAGAACGCGACGTCGCGCTCCTCGATGACGGCCTCGGGTCGGACGTTGCAGAACAGCGAGATCTTCTTGCTCATCTCGTCGTCCATGGCGACCTCGGTGCGGCAGACCAGCACGTGCGGCTGGATGCCGATCTCGCGCAGCTTGCCGACCGACTGCTGCGTCGGCTTGGTCTTCAGCTCGCCCGACGCGCGCAGGAACGGCAGCAGCGTCAGGTGGATGAACATGACGTCGTGGGCGCCCTGCTCGAGG
>JAGQRA010000436.1 GCA_020425885.1 Planctomycetota bacterium
GAGGCCGCGGCCGATGCGGCTGGTGCCGGTGCCGCCGGTGCCGCCGGTGCCGCGGGTGCCGCCGACCCCGCCGCCGCGCCGCAGGATCCGCTGCCGATCCTCGAGCAGGCGCTCGGCAAGGCGAAGCAGGCCAGGGATCACTTCGTTCGCGGCGCGACCGCGGCCTCGTCCGCGGAGTCTTCGCCCGAGCTGCTGCGCAACACCGAGCGGGCGCTCGGCTACATCGCTGAGCTCGAGCGCAAGATCGAGGAGCTGAAGAAGCAGCGCGAGGAGCAGCAGGACGACGAGAACAAGAACAAGGACGAGAGCAAGGACGACAAGGAGAACAAGGACGACGAGCAGAAGAAGTCCGACGAGCAGAACAAGGACCAGAAGGACCAGAAGGGCGAGAAGGGCGAGCAGGACAAGGGCGAGCAGAAGCCCGATGAGCCGGAGAACCAGGAAGGCTCCGAGGAGCAGCCGCCCGAGCCGAAGCCCGAGTCGCAGCAGAAGAACGAGCCCGAGCAGGGCCAGGAGAACAAGGAGGGCGAGCAGGAGCAGCCCGAGCAGCCCGAGCAGCCCGAGCCGAAGGAGGGGGAGAGCGAGCAACAGCAACCCGAGCCGAAGCCAGAGGAGCAGCAGCAGGCCCATCCGCGCAACGATGCACCCGGCGAGGGCGCCGAGGGCCGGCAGCTGTCACCGGAGCAGGCGCAGCGGTTGTTGCAGCAGCTCGAGAACCTCGACAAGCAGCTCGAGGCGCTGCGGGCGCGGGCGACCTCACGACGGAAGCCGGTGGAGCGGGATTGGTGACGATGCCGTCGGTGCAGCTCTCGGGCATCAGGCTCGTGCTCGCCGCGTTCGCCTTCGTGGCGGGCCTGGCGGCGGATCTGATGGCGCAGGAGAAGCTCGAGGTCGAGGGGCCGACGCCGAGCACGCTCCGACTCGGCGAGACGGCGCGGGTGCAGATCCGGGTCGAGGGCCGTGGCGCCGATCCGCGCGCGCCGCGACTGCCGACGGTCGACGGGCTGACGATGCAGCTGTCGGCGCCGACCCGCAGCAGCTACACGTTCTTCGACGGCCGCACGATGGTCGAGCGCCAGGGCGTGCAGTACACGCTCGGGCTGCGGCCGCAGCGTGAGGGTGAGTTCGTCATTCCCGCGTTCCCGATCTGGACCGGCTCGAAGGAGCAGCAGATCGGCGAGCTGCGGCTGCGCGTCGTCAAGGACCTGCGCGGCGAGGACATGGCCTGGATCGACGTCGAGGTCAGCCCGAAGCGCGTCTACGTGCACGAGCCGATCCGGATCCGTGTCGAGTTCGGCATCCAACCCGGGCTGCGCATCGCCCAGGACGTCTACCAGCGCACGCGCTATCTCGACATCGAAGTCGATGCGCAGTGGCTCAGTCAGTTCCCCGGCGGCGAGCGGATCACCCTGCCCGATCCGAAGGGAGACCTGCGCGCGATCATCAGTAACCGCGAGCTGTTCGCCGCCGAGTTCGACGGCCAGTTCCGCCGCGGCAACCAGACCTGGCAGCGCTTCGCCTTCGACCGCGCCTTCCTGCCGACGCGAACGGGCATCGTCGAGCTGTCGGCGCCGACGCTGCGCTTCCAGGTCGTGCGCGACAGCGGGCGGGTGGACGTGTTCGGGCGGGCGCTGACGAACAGCGAGAACCTCTACGCCTACGGCAAACCGGTCGCGGTCGAGGTGCTGCCGATCCCCGAGGCGGGCCGTCCGCAACCCTACTACGGCGCGGTCGGGCGGTTCACGATCACCGCCGCGCTCGATCGCGACACGGTCACCGTCGGCAGCTCGGTGAAGCTGCAGCTCGTGGTGCGCGGCCAGGGCAACCTCGAGTTCCTGCGTCTGCCCGAACTCGATGCGCTCGAAGGGCTGCACAAGCTCGGCTCCGCCGAGGTGCAGCGCGACGCCGACCGGGTGGTCGTCGACTACGACCTGACGCCGCTCTCGACCGACGTCACGATGGTGCCCGCGATCGGCTGGAACTACTTCGACACCACGCCCGGGGTCGAGCAGTTCGTCGAGGTCGAGACGCAGCCGATCCCGTTGCACGTCAATCCGCTGGCCAACGGCGAGACCCTGGCGCCGTTGTCGAACGCGGTCAGCAAGGCGGTGACGCCGGGGGTCGACGACATCTTCGATCTCCCGGACCTGACCGGCCCACAGGTCCTGTTGCGACCACGGCAGCCATGGCTGTCGTGGCTGGCCGTGCTCGGCCCGTGGTTGCTGACCGCGCTGGCCGGCTTCGCCTTCACCGCGCTGCGTCGCCGCGCCGCCGATGTCACCGGCCGGCGCTCGCGCACCGCGCTGCGCAACTTTCGGGCGTCGCTGTCCGCCGGAGCCGAGCCGATCGATGCGCTCGCCGGCTACCTCGGCGATCGCCTCGACATCGCCGCCGCGGCCGTCATCCGCGCCGACCTCGTGGCGTGCCTGCAGCAGGCCGGCATCGAGAACGAACTCGCCACCGAGGTGGGCCGTGCGATCGAACGCGGCACCGCGGCGCGCTACGGCGGCGGTGAGGCGTTGTCGGCCGAGGCGGTCGAGTCGCTGGTGCGGCGCCTCGAGCCGGTGGCGATCCGGCGCGCGGCCTTCGGTGGCGCGCAGTTGCTGCTGTTGTTGCCGTTGCTGGCCTGCGGGCTGGTCTCGACGGCGCCGGCGCAGCAGGCCGCATCCGGACCGGAGTCTGCCGCCGTCGCCGCCTATCGCGCCGGTGACTACGCCGCCGCCGATGCCGCCTTCGCCAGCGCCTATGCCAAGAGCGGTGACCGTCGACTGCTGCAGGCGCGTGGCAATTGCCTGTTCCGGCTCGGCGATCTGCCGCGCGCGTTGTGGGCCTTCGAGTCGGCGCGCCTGGGGGTGCCACGCGATCCGCAGCTGTTGGCCAACATCGAGTTGGTCCAGGCCCGACTCGAGATCCCGCCGCCCGACGCCGGCTTCGTCGCCGAGCTCGCCGAGCTGCAACGTCGACTGTCGTCCGGTGAGCGCCAGGCGCTGCTCGCCGCCTGCATGCTGATCGGCGCGCTGTGTCTGGTCGCCGGCTGGCGCCGTACTGGACTGCGTTGGATCGGCGTGTTGGTGCTGATCCCCGGGCTCTGGCTCGCCGCCGAGGAGTGCTGGCTGGGACCCTCGCGGCCGAAGCTCGCCATCGCGCAACAGAAGCTGGCCATCACCTCCGAGCCGCGCGCCGACCAGGAGCCGGTGGCGACGGTCCGACCCGGGGTGGCGTTGTCGGTGCTCGGCAGCACCGCGGGGTCCTTCGTTCGGGTGCGGGCCGGCGGCAGGGAGGGTTACGTGGTGACGACGGCGATCGCTGTCGTCGAGTGAGCGCGGTCGGGCTCAGCGCTCGTCGCGGCGGATCGGCTTCTCCGAAGAAGCTGGCAACGGGCGGCGATCGCGGGACACGGGTGCTGCGATGGCAAATCAAGCTGAGGGGCGTCGCCGCGAGCGGCGCGTGAGAACGATGCGAACCTCGGTGACTGCCCTCCTGGCTGTCGTGCTTTCGTTGTGCGCGTTCGCGAGTCCGACCCGCTCCCAATGCGCGACCCAGTGGGTGTCGGGTTCGAGCATTCCCGGCACGAACAGCTGGGTGAATGCGACGACCTTCTGGGACCCTGACGGTGCGGGGCCGGCGACACCGCGATTGGTTCTGGGCGGCTACTTCTGAGCCAACGGTGCCAGGACCGGATCGCACATGTGCGATTCGGTCCTGGCACCGAATCTTCAATCTGAGGTCGCGCGTTCGCTGGACCTGCCAGCGGTCGATGCGACCGCGGCGATCGGCAGCGTCGAGGAGCCGAATGTGCTCTACGTCGATGCCGGCGGCCACCTCAATCGTCGCGGCGCCGAGCTCGTGGGGGCGGCGGTGGCGGCGGTGCTGGGGCCGTTGTTGAGGTAGGCTGGACGGTCGTCGGCCGCGGCTGATCTGCTGCCGGAAGTCAGGGCCCGTGCGGCCAGTGCTTCCGTGCTTCCGGGTGTGTCGGTCTCATGCCGTTGCCGGATGTGTGATGATGCGGTCGTGTTGTCTACTCAGCAGGTGACTTCGTGAAAGCGATTCGAACCTCGGTGACTGCCCTCCTGGCTGTTGTCCTTTGGCTGTGCGCGTTCGGGGCTCGCACCCCGTGCCAATGCACGACCCAGTGGGTATCCGGTTCGAGCATTCCCGGGACGAACAGCTGGGTGAATGCGACTACTTTCTGGGATCCTGACGGTGCGGGGCCGGCTACGCCGCACCTGGTTCTGGGTGGCTACTTCTACGCCGCTGGCAGCGTTCGAGCCAATGGCGTCGCGATGTACGATCCGGGGAGTGGGTCTTGGTCTGCGCTCGGAACTGGAGTGACGGGTGGTATCACCGAGGTGCTCGCCTTGCTCGGCGGTGCAAGCGGTGATCTCGTGGTCGGTGGGGACTTCACAGATGCAGGGGGAGTTCCGGTCAGCAACATCGCGAGTTGGGATGGGACATCATGGAGATCTCTGGGATCGGGCGTGAACGGACGGGTCGCGGCGTTGGGGCAATTACCAAACGGCGATTTGATCGTCGGCGGGAGCTTCACACAGGCCGGTTCCACAACGGCATTGGGGATTGCCCGGTGGGACGGGACTGTCTGGCATCCTCTGGGCAGCGGCCTGAGTTCTGCCGTCAGCTCGTTATGCGTGCTGCCGAACGGCGATGTCATTGCGGGCGGGTACTTCCGATCGGCGGGCGGGGTGCCGGCAAACTACATTGCCCGGTGGGACGGGTCTGCGTGGCACCCGCTCGGTTCGGGGCTAGCCGTCGGGGGGCCTAGTGGCGTGACCTCCATCACGGTCCTGCCGAACAACGATCTCCTGGTCAGCGGTGACTTCCTGTCCGCGGGTGGAGTTTCCGCTTGGAAGATCGCTCGGTGGGACGGTGTTGCGTGGCACGCGTTCGGATCGGGCCCGAGTGGCGGTGTTGAGGATGTCCTGGTCCTGCCCGGCGGAGACATGGTAGTTGGCGGTGACTTCTATGCGTTCAACGGCGTCAGCGCCCTTGGCGTGGCGTACTGGGACGGAACATCGTGGTCCCCGCTCGGAAGTGGTACGGACCAGGAAGTCTCCTCGCTCGCGTACCTGCCTGGGGTCGGTCTCATAGCCGCGGGTTACTTCTCGCTGATGGATGGTGGGTCGTGTCTGAACGTCGCGAGGTGGGATGGTGCCTCGTGGTCGCCGTTGTCGAGTGGATTCGATCAGACGGTAGCCGCCGTGGCTCCCTTGACCGGAGGCGGGATGGTCGTGGGGGGGCGGTTCACCACGGCTCCTGGGGTAGACGCGATGCATGTCGCCAAGTGGGACGGCAGCACCTGGTCTGCGGTCGGGGGCGGAATCAACGGGCCCGTCCATGCGATAGCCGAGATGTCGACGGGCGATCTCATCGTTGGAGGCCTTTTCTCATCTGCTGGTGGTGTTGCGGCGAGAAACATCGCCCGATGGGACGGTGCGACGTGGCATGCTCTCGGGCCGGGCCTCGGCGGCACCTCAGAAACAGAATTCGTCAATGCAATCGTCGTCATGCCCAACGGCGACATCATCGCCGGTGGGACCTTCCGGCAGGCGGGCAGTGTCGTAGTCAACTTCGTTGCTCGCTGGGATGGCGTGGCGTGGCGCACTATGGCGGGCGGCGTCGGCTCCAATGGGCGCGTGAGTTGTCTGCTCGGGCTCGGCGGTGGCCTGGTCGTCGCGGGAGGCCTATTCAGCGTCGCCGGTGGAGTCAGCGCGAACAGCGTAGCGTTTTGGAACGGAGTGTCGTGGAGTGCTGTTGGGTCGGGCACCGACTTCGAAGTCAATGCGCTAGCCCGGACTATTCACGAGCAGGGTGAATTTCGAGAGGAGGCTCGGGCGTACCTGAGGTTGCGAAGCCAACAGGAAGCCAAAGCGACTCCTCTCGAATGTGCAA
>JAGQRA010000437.1 GCA_020425885.1 Planctomycetota bacterium
CACGGACGGTCGCGCCGAGCCGATCGGCAACACCCTGGCCCGCACCTTCCCCGGCCTCGGTCAGGAGTTCATGCCGGCGCTCGACGAGGGCTCGTTCCTGCTGATGCCGATCACGATGTACCACGCCTCGATCGGCGAGGCGCTCGAGCTGCTGCAACTGCAGGACATGGCGATCCGGGCGATCCCCGAGGTCGCGACCGTCGTCGGCAAGATCGGCCGGGCCGAGAGCCCGCTCGACCCGGCGCCGGTGGCCATGGTCGAGACCCTGATCGACTACAAGTCGGAGTACCGCAGCGACGCCGAGGGGCATCCCATCCGGTTCCGCTACGACGAGGCCGACGGCCGCTTCGCGCTCGACGCGGACCGCGAATTGATCCCGGATCCGAACGGGCGGCCGTTCCGGCAGTGGCGCGACCACATCAGAACCGCGAACGACATCTGGGACGAGATCGCCGCGGCGGCCGCGATTCCCGGCATGACGACCGCGTCCAAGCTGCAACCGATCGAGACCCGGCGCATCATGTTGCAGACCGGGATGCGTTCGCCGCTCGGCATCAAGGTGCAGGGCCCCGATCTGGCGACGATCGAGCGCTTCGGGCTCGAGTTGGAGCGCCTGCTGCAACAGGTGCCATCGGTGCGCGCCGCGACCGTGTCCGCCGACCGCATCGTCGGCAAGCCATACCTCGAGATCGACATCGACCGCAAGGCCATCGCGCGCTACGGCCTGCACGTCCGCCAGGTGCAGGACACGATCGAGGTCGCCATCGGCGGCAAGCGCATCACGACCACGGTCGAAGGCCGCGAGCGCTATCCCGTTCGGGTGCGTTACCAGCGCGAGCTGCGCGATCGGATCGACACCCTCGATCGCATCCTCGTCGCCGCGGCCGACGGCACCCAGGTGCCGCTCGGCCAGCTCGCCGAGATCCGCTACACCCCGGGCCCGCAGACGATCAAGAGTGAGGACACGTTCCTGACCGGATACGTCATCTTCGACAAGGTCGCGGACCGGGCCGAGGTCGATGTCGTCGACGACTGCCGGCGTTTCCTCGACGACAGGGTCGCCACCGGCGAGCTGGTGCTGCCGGCCGGCGTCAGCTACCGCTTCGCCGGCAACTACGAGAACCAGCTGCGGGCGACGGCGAAGCTCCGCGTCGTGCTGCCGCTGGCGTTGTTCCTGATCTTCCTGATCCTCTACTTCCAGTTCCGCTCGGCGCTCACGACCGCGATCGTGTTCTCCGGTGTGCTGGTGGCATGGGCCGGCGGCTTCCTGCTGCTCTGGCTGTATGGGCAGAGTTGGTTCCTGGACTTCGACGTGTTCGGGCGCAATCTGCGCGAGCTGTTCCAGGTCCATCCGATCAACCTCAGCGTCGCGGTCTGGGTCGGCTTCCTCGCCCTGTTCGGTATCGCCACCGACGACGGCGTGATCATGAGCACCTACCTGCGGCAGGTCTTCGGCGAAGAGCGACCGACAAGCCGCGCTGCCGTGCGCGAGGCGGTGGTGATGGCAGGAAAGCGCCGCATCCGCCCTTGCCTCATGACCACGGCCACGACCGTGCTGGCGTTGCTGCCGGTGCTGACCTCGTCCGGCCGCGGCGCCGACGTCATGGTGCCGATGGCGATCCCGTCGTTCGGCGGCATGCTGGTCGCGATCGTCACGATCTTCGTCGTGCCGACGCTCTACTGCGCGGTCGAAGAACGCAGGATCGCGAGAGTCTCGTGAGCAGGCGCCGTGGCGGGACCTACAGCCGGTAGCTGAAGCCGATCCAACCCTGCACCTCGTTCTGGCTCGGGTTGCGTCGGTTCTCGTGGCCGAGCGCGTTCGAGACGTGGTGGTAGGTGACCCCGCCGAGCAGGTTGAGACGATCGTCGAACGGGACCTCGAAGCCCGGGCCGAACGAGAACGTCATGTTCCACTCGGTGCCGCCCACCGGGATCGGGCGCGTCGATTGGATCCAGCCACCGGTGAGCTCGGCGAACACGCCGAGGTCCTCGCTGCGATAGGCGTAGTAGCGACCGACGGCCTCGCCTTCGGCTGCGAAGGCATCGGGACCACCGATGAACCACGCCGATCCCGTCAGGCCGAGGCCGATCGCGAAATCGTCGGTGAGATGCCAGAGGTGACGCATCTTCAGGCCGGCCTCGTCGTTCTCGCCGTTGCCGTCCCAGAAGAAGGACTTCTGCAGGATCGGGAACCCGTAGTAGACGCGAAAGTCAGCGCTGCGATCGCCCGCCTTCGGCAGCGTGGCCGCTGGTTTCGACTCGATGCCAGTGACCGGGGCGCCGCGTGAGGCGGGGACGCCACTGGTCACCCATCCAGGATCGGGCAATTGCCGCGGCTCGGCTACCTTGCAACCGCTGCAAAGCGCGAGGGCACAGGCGGAAAGGAGAACGAACAGCCGGCGCTGCAGCAATCGGTGGATCTCAGACACGATCGGGCCGAATGATGCCGGTTCGGGGCGCCGTTGCAATCAACACATGTCGGCCAGGACCGGTCCAGGCACTCACCGGGCGCGATTCGCCGCTGGCCGATCAACCGCAAGCAGGGATAGCTGCCTTCAGGGGTTCGTTCGAACCTGATGCGATAACCGGATTGCCCTTCCCACGAGCGGCGCCATCAAGACCGAGCCAGCGAGCCAGAGAACGAGCAGTGTGGTGATCGTCATGGTGGTGAGGGGCGCACTGGGCAGGCACCGGACTCCCTACGCCTCGAAGAAACCAAGAGGCTTCGGAAATCACTAGAACCACAACATTGGCTTACCCTCCCCCACAACCATTTGTGCCTACAGGCACTCGCTCACACTTCCGCTGCCCCGAATGCCTTGGCGATTACGGCACGGTCTCCCTGGACTGCGGTCCGCTGCATGTAGAACGCCAATCCGCGCAGACCGCCGAGCTCCTCGCCGCCACCGGCACGACCCGGCCCACCATGGATCGTCGCCGGCAGGACGGCGCCAGGGCCGAGTGCCTGGCCCATGGTCTTCTCGCTGCCGAGCCAGACGCGGCCGTGCCACGGTGCGATACCGCGGACGTGCTGTTCGACGAACTTGCGATCGTCGCTGTAGAGGCTCGACACCAGGCCGCCACCACCCCGATTGCAGAGGTCGATGGCGTCCTCGACCCGGCCCGAATAGGCGATGACGGTGGCGCACGGCCCGAAGACCTCGAGTTCGTGCAACACCGTGGCGTCGGCGCTCCGGGCCCGGAGCAGGGTCGGACTGACGAAGTAGCCTCGGTCCCCACGCGGCGCACTGCCGCCGGTGACGAGGTCGGCTACGGCGGCGAGCTGGTCGATGCCGGCGCGGACGTCCTGCAGCTGGGCGGCGCTGGCGACGGGCCCCATACGAACGCCCTTGTCGAGCGGGTTGCCGACCGCGGTAGCCTCGAGTCGCTCCTTCAGCTCCGCAGACACCTCCTCGACCATCGATGCGGGGACGAAGATGCGGCGCACGGCGGTGCACTTCTGCCCGGCCTTCTGCGTCATGTCGACGGTGACGTTGGCGTAGAACTGCTCCATCGTGTCGCCGTCGCTCTCGACGTCGGGTGCGAGCACGGCCGAGTTGATCGAGTCGGCTTCGATGTTGATGCGGGTGTTGCGCCGAACGAGGTTGTCGTTGGCGCGGATCGAGACGCCGGTGCGCGCACTGCCCGTGAAGGCGACGCAATCCATCGGGCCGAGGTGATCGAGCAGACCCGAGACCGAACCGGGCAGGAACTGGAAGGCGCCCTCGGGCACGAGCCCCGATTCGACCACGAGCTGCGCCATGCGGTAGGCGAGCATCGCGCTGGCGTGGCCGGCCTTCTCGATGACGGGCACCCCCGCGAGCAAGGCGCAGGCCATCTTCTCCCCCATGCCCCAGGCGGGGAAGTTGAACGCGTTGATGTGCACGGCGACGCCGGGGCGCGGGACCAGCAGGTGTTGGCCATAGAAGCGCGGCGTGCGTCCGAGCTGGATGCCGTCGCCATCGAGCAGGTGGCCACCCCCGAGCTCGCTGCCCAGCTTGGCGTACCAGGCCAGGGTGCCCGAGGCACCGTCGAGGTCGAACTTGGCATCGCCGCGCGTGTTGCCGCCGTTCCTGCCGGAGACCTCGATGAGTTCGTCGCGATGATCGTGCAGCACCGCCGCGAGCCCCTTGAGGATCTCGGCCCGCTGCGCGAAGTCCATGGCTCGCAGGGCCGGGCCACCGCGATCGCGGGCATGGGCGAGGACGGCCTCGAAATCGATGCCGCCGGGGCGGACATCACCGAGCACCTCTTCGGTCGCGGGATCGTGAAGGGTCTTTGGATCGCCGGTTCCGACGGTCCATTGGCCACATGCATAGCTCTGCAGCGAGATCATTGGGGCGGAGCACGATAGCGTCGCCCTGCCGGCATTGCACCCCTGCGGGCCTGGCCTGGGCCCCGATCGGAGTGAGGCCGATCGGGGGCACCAGGAGGCGATCAGGCGCCGGCGACGAACTGCTGCAATTCGTGATAGCGACGCTCGATCGTCGTCCGATCGGCGGCCGCCAACGCATCGACACCGAAACCCTCGACGGTAAGGCTGGCGGTCACGGTGCCGTAGGCCACGGCACGCTTCAGGTTCCAGACCGAGATCGAATCGCTGCCGCTGAGGTAACCCATGAAGCCACCGGCGAAGCTGTCGCCGGCGCCGGTGGGGTCGACGACGTGCTCGGTCGGGTAGGCCGGCAGCGCGTAGTGGAAGAAGGTCGAGAACAGGAAGCAGCCGTGCTCACCCTTCTTGACGATGACGAGCTTGGGGCCGAGATCGAGGCAGGCGCGACCGGCCTGGATCAGGTTGCTCTTGCCCGTCAGCTGCTTGACCTCGCTGTCGTTGAGGACCAGACCGTCGATCTTCTGCAGCAGCTCGAGCAGCTCGTCGCGGTTGTGATCGATCCAGAGGTCCATCGTGTCGGCGACGCAGAATCGCGGCGTCTCGACCTGCTCGAGCACCGAACGCTGGGTCGAAGGGGCGCCGTTGGCGAGGAAGACGAACGGCGTCTTGCGATAGGACTCGGGGACCTTCGGCCTGAACTCACCGAAGGTGTTGAGCTGGACGTCGATCGTGTCGCGCGAGTTCATGTCGGCGGAGTAACGACCGTGCCAGCGGAACGTCTTGCCGGGCTGGGTCTCCAGGCCCTCGAGGCAGATCCCGTGGCTCTCGAGCATCTGGCGACGGTCGGCCGGGAAATCGTCGCCGACGACGCTCACCAGGCGCGTCTCGGTGAACAGCCGGGAGGCGAGGCCGAAGTACGTCGAGGAGCCGCCGAGGCAATCCTTCGCCGTGCCGTGCGGGGTCTCGATGGTGTCGAACGCAGTAGAACCGACAACTAGCAGGGACATCGAGCGGACGTTACCCGTGCGGCGCAGGCGGATCCATGGGCGCCTGTCGGTCTTCTTCCTCCTCGCGTTCGACCTCGCGGACGATGTCGGCCTTGGTCACGCGATCCTTCTCGAACAGCACCAACAGGCCACCGAGCAGCCCCCAGAAGGTCAGATGCAGGCGGTAGAGCACCGACAGCGCGACGCCGCGGGTGCCCATGACCTGTGTCGCCTGGGCCGGATCGCCGATCGAGGTCAGGTAGGCAGCGCCGTACTTGCCGAACAGGGTCTTGTACATCAACTCGCCGACGCCCCAGCCGTTGGGGCCCAGCGGCAACGCCGAGACGATGTTGATCACCGGCAGCAGGGCGAAGTACTCGAATGCTGGCAAGCCGACGCCGAGCGCTTCGCCGACCAGGTAGATGCTCAGGATTCCGGTCAGGTGATTGACGACGCCGGCCAGCAGGCTGCCGACGATCACGCCCTTGTGATTGCGATAGAAGAACACCGCCTGATCGACGAGCTTCAACAGGTGGCTGACCTTCGGCGGCAGCTTCTCGAGCAGCGCCTTCAGCCTGATCCTCTCGCGCAGCCGTTTGCTGAAGGCGAACACCCCCATCAGGCCGACGGTGCCGATCACGCCCCAGATGCCGATCGCGACTTCGGCGAACCGGTCCAGGGCGAACAGCACGACGACGGCGCCGAGCAGCGCCAGCGAGGCGAGCCCGAGCAGGCGATCGACGGCAACCGAGACCATCACCTGGACGCGATGGCCCGGGCAGCGCTTCATGATGTAGAGCGCCTTGATCAGGTCGCCGCCGGTCTGGCCGGGGATGACGGTGTTGAAGAACACGCCGATCCAGGTGAAGCGCAGGGTCTCGAGCAGCGACACATCGGTGCCGTTGACGCGCAGCAACCACCACCACCTGGTGCCGGAGATCAGCATCGTCAGGGCGTAGCAGGCCGCGCCCAGCGCGAACAACCAAGGGTCGAGGTTGCGCCAGTAGGTCAGGAATCCGGGCGCGACCTGAAGCTCGAGCCCGTCGGCCTGGACGCCGCGCTCGGCCGACCGTGGCTGCAGATCGTCGGCGGTGACGTAGGTCACCGGATCGCCGTCCCACCGCCCCTGGATCTCGATCACCTGATCGCGAACGAACTCGTGTTGCTCGCCTCGGGTCCAGACCAGTCGGTCCTGGAAATCGATGCCGAGGTACACGACCACCATCAGGCCGCCGACGAACAGCAGCTTCAGCAGCGTGACGTACGACTTCTTCACCGCCACTCTCCCTTCGCGCGCACCTTGGCCCGCGCGGCGACGATCGACGAGGTCTCGTCCGCGACCCGCTGCAGCAGGGCCATGGCGACGTTGCGCGGCTCGACCTGCAGACCCTCGAGGCTGGCGATCGGGACGGGGGCGCCGCCTTGGCGACAGTTGAGGGCGAAGTGGATCAGGGCGCTCACCGGAGACACGGTTGCGATGGATATCGACAGCTTGCCGTCACCGATGTAGAGATCGTCGCCGGTTCGGCGCAGCTCGGCTCCTGGCCGCAGCTCGCGCAACACCTCCGCCGCCTGGGCCGACAACAGCCGCTGGCGAGTTGCCGCGAGCAGCAGGTCGGGGGTCGAGAACGTCTCCCAGAGGAAATGAAGCATGTCGTCGGCGGCAATGCCCGGACCGTCGAGATCCGCCAGATCGGCGATCTCCTCGCGCGTGACCCGGCAGCCGCCGCGGAACGCGACCATGGCGTCGCCGACCAGGTCGAAGCGTTGCAGGATCCAATGTGCCCGCAGCTGTGAACCGTCGTAGTCGATCGGCTCTTCGATCCAACGTGTGGCGATCATGGCTGCTTGGGAGGGTCAGAGCTTGCGGTACATGTTCTCGACCCAGGCGACGTCGTAGTCGAGGCGCGGCTTCTCGAGGCACAGGCACAGGGCCGTCAGGGCCGGTACCCGCAGCTTGGAATAGTAGTCCTGCTCGGTGAGGACCGTCTGGGCCAGGAAGGTCACGGGGGTGATGGCATCCCACTCCTCACGGCCGGACAGATGCACGGCACGTTTCGCTGCCTCGCCGCGCAGCTGCCCGCACAGATGGATCAACCTGAGCTGCACGAGTGGGTCCTGGTCGAAGCGTTCGACGATGCTTGCAGCGCCGGCCGCCGGCTCGGCCATGATGGCGAGCAGGAACGCGACTGCCTCCACGCCGCCGAGCCGCCGCAGCTGTTGCATCGCACACAGGCGTACCGGACCGTATCGCGGATCGCGCCCCTGAACGGCCCTGATCAGGGCGCCGCGGGCAGCGTGTCCGACTGCCCGTCGCAGGGCATCGGCCGTGAACTGCCGGAGTTCGGACTCCGGCTCCTGCTGCCACGATTGCAGCAGGTCACCGATCAGGGCGATGCGGTTCTGCCAGTGGTCCAACGGACGCTCGGTCAGCCTCTCGACCGCGGTCCGGTAGGCCGTCCGCGCCGAATCGTCCCACTGCGCCGCCTGGCGGGCTGCCGGTCGGCCGTCGCCGAAGACCTTCAGCGCGGCATCCTGGATCTGCGGTTCCAGGGTCATGCTGGCCTGTTCGACGGGGGCCCCGAGCCCGGTGATGCCGAGCTGGGCCAGCACATCGCAGGCACCGTCGAGGGCGACGACCCGTGAGCCCGGACTGGGGTCGAGCTCGGCGATCTGGGCGAGGCGGGCCATGCAATCGCTGGCGAGGGCGAGGTCGTCACCGACCTCGATGGGCAGCTGCCGCATCAGCTCACGCACGTGACGCGATGGGCTCTCGAGGTCCTGGATCTCGGTCGGCCCGAGCAGAACGCCGAGCAGCGGCCGGATCGGGATCAGGTAGGTGAGGACATAGGAGCGCATGTACCACGCCGACACCGGGGCGCGGTCGGCGTATTCGATCGCCAGGTCCTGACCGCGGCCGCGACGGACCACGATCGCATCCAACTCGCGCGCGATCTCGCCGTAGCTGAGGTTGTCGGCGACCGAACACCCTCCTGCCAGCAACGACATCGCCACCGCGAGTCTCCGTCTCAGCTCCCCCATCGCTGCCTCCATTCCATGACTGCCCGTTGCCGCGATTCGGGATCCGCGGCGTCGACGGCGGGCGGCTGCTGGGCGCCAGGGATGCTCGCCAAGGCGGCGTGCATGGCCGAGAAAGCCGCCGCATCGCTCTCGGTCGCCATCGCCTGCAGCAACAGGTCGGTGGCGCTCGGGCCGATCAACTCGACGACTCGGGGCGCCGCAGTCCGGCGCACGAGTGGATCGGCATCCGCCAGGGCCAGACGACAGAACCGCGTCAGGATGGCGGGGTCTTCGAGGTCCGATGCCGGCGGACCCAGCTGGATCGCTCTGGCGCGCACCGCAGGCGCGTCGTCATCGAGGCCGATCGCGAGAACGCGCCGTTCGAGCGCCGCCGTCGAAGGCGATTGCGACTCGGCGCGGCGGGCGATCCGCAACAGATGCTCGAAGGTGCGCAGTCGCACCATGACCGACGGCGCGCCGCGAAGATTGCCGAGCAGGTCGCGGACCTTGACCCGAGTCGGGGCCTTGGCTTCGGCGACCTCGCGCCGCAGGGCCGCGATCGCCGCGGCCCCCTTCTGCGACCACTCGTCGTCACCGTGGAGCTGGCTCAACTCGGCGATGGTCGTCGACGCGCCCGCGCGGTCCCCTTCGAGCCACTCGAGTTCGGCGAGTTCGAACAGGACCGCAGGATGCAAGGCGAGCGGGCCTTGCTGGCGTCGCAGTGCCCGCAGTCCGGCCACGGCGAGATGGCGCTCACCGAGATCACGCCTCACACTCGCCAGGGCGATCTCGAGCAGCGGTTCGGCCACCTTCGAGCGCGCGGTCAACAGCACCCACACGGCTTCACCGTGGCGCTCGAGGTCGCAGAGCAGGGCCGCCAGTTCCAGGGCAGCATCGACCGGGTCATCGCCGGCGAGCCGATCCCGCAGCGACCGCTCGAGATTCGGGAGCGACTCGTTGCCATGGGGCTGCAAGTCATCAGCGGCATCGCCGGCACCCGGGCCGAACGCGTCCACGGTCGGCGCCGAGGACGAAGCGTCAACCGCGACCGCAGGCGCATCCGCAGTCGTGCCGGCGGGACCCCGGGCCGCCGCCTCGTCACCGAGCGAGAAGGTCGCCTCCTCGCGATCGACGTACTCCGCCGCGTCGACCCCCTGCTGCGGCGAGCCCACCAGGGAGTTGGCGACCGCCCCGAAGCTGTCGTCCGAGCCGGGCTCGACGCGTGGATTGGCAGCGCAGGCGCCCAGCAGGCATGCGACGAGGATCGGGATTGCACGCGTCATTCGCTGCCACGCTTTTAGCCACCGCGTTGCGGCATGCACCCGTTTTGTGTGGCGGAAGAGATAATGCCGCGGCGCGCCGAAGTAGGCACACTCTTGCGGTCCATGCTCGGCTAGCTTCTGGCAGTGAAACCGGCTGCAGCAAGCCTCGGTGTCCGCAACCTGGCACGTCTCGGCCGCGACGTCGGCGCCTGTGTGCTCGAGGTCGCAGCGAGTATCCGCAAGGCCGGCGCCCGCCTCAGGCCGACCGACATCCGTCGCAAAGGTGCCGGCGATTTCGTCACCACCGCCGATCTGCGCGCCGAGCGCACGCTGCGCCGCAGGCTGGTGGAGCTGCTGCCGGAGGCCGGCTTCCTCGGCGAGGAATCCGCCGCCTCCGGATTGGATCGGGACCGGGTCTGGGTCGTCGATCCGATCGATGGCACCAGCAACTTCGCGCGGGGGCTCCCCCACCACGCGGTCTCGGTGGCCCTGGTCGCCAAGGGCGATCCGGTGTTGGCCGTTCTCTTCTGCGAGCCCGAGGCGGCGCTCTACATCGCGGTGCGCGGCGGCGGCGCGCGCCGCAACGGTCGCCGGATCATGATGCCGCCGAGCCGGCTCGACGATGGGGCCATCGTCGGGTGTCAGTGGCACCGAGGTCAGCAGCAGCTCGCTTTTCTTGCCCGTCTGCAGAGCCGGGGCAACCGGATTCGGACCCTGGGCAGCACCGTGACCCAGCTGGCGGATGTCGCCACCGGCAGGCTCGACGCCAACGTTCAGGAGCAGGGGAGGATCTGGGACATCGCCGCGGCTGGTCTCGTGGTCGAGGAGTCGGGCGGTCGCTTCACCGATTGGCGAGGCAAGCGGGTGTTCCCATTGCGCGATCTGGCGGCGGGCCACATCGCGACCGTTGCGGCCGGCCCGATCGTGCACCGGGCACTCGTCCACCTGCTCAAGACCGCTTGAGGGCCGCGAGGCGAAACGAGGTCTTCGGGTGTGTCCCGGCCGTTGTTGTTTCCCTTGGGTAACAGC
>JAGQRA010000438.1 GCA_020425885.1 Planctomycetota bacterium
CGCGCTTCGTCCACGTCAGCACCGACGAGGTCTACGGTTCGCTCGGGGCCTGGGGCTACTTCACCGAGGACACCCCGATCCAGCCCAGCTCGCCGTACTCGGCGAGCAAGGCCGGCAGCGACCTGTTGGTCCGCGCCGCGGTCCATACCCACGGCATGGACTGCGTGATCACGCGCTGTTCGAACAACTACGGACCCTACCAGTTCCCCGAGAAGCTGATCCCGCTGATGATCGCCAACGCGCTCGAGGACAAGAAGCTGCCGGTCTACGGCGACGGCAAGAACGTCCGTGACTGGATCCACGTCATGGATCACTGCGACGGCATCCGCGCGGCGATGGAGCGTGGTCAGGCCGGCGAGGTCTACAACTTCGGCGGCGATGCCGAACGCGAGAACCTGACGGTGGTCAAGGAGATCCTGCGCGCGGTCGGCAAGACCGAGGATCTGATCCAGTACGTCAAGGATCGGCCCGGCCATGACCGCCGCTACGCGATGGACTCGAGCAAGGCCCGCGCCGTGCTCGGCTGGCGGCCGCACCACACCTTCGAGAGCGGGCTGCGCGAGACCGTGAGGTGGTACGTCGAGAACAAGCCGTGGTGGGAGCGGGTCCGATCCGGGGCCTACCAGGACTACTACGACAAGCAGTACGGCGGTCGCTGAGACCGCCGGTGGTCGGGCCGGCGCGGCGCCGGGCCGCACGTCGTTCGACCGGCCTCACTTCCTCGTCAGGCGGACGGTGTAGTCGATCCGCCGCGTGCCGAGCTTGCGCGACATCCGGACGCGATAGCATTCGTTGCCAGGGGTGTTGTTGGCGACCTGGAACTCACCCCGCTTCGTCTGGCCGGGAGTGAGCTTCCTGACGACCACGTTGGACCAGGTGCCGTCGAGGAGCTTGACCTGGATCTTCACGGTCAGGGTGTTCGAGCCGTTGCCGGCGGCCGTGAACTCGAAGTCGTAGCGATCGAAGTCGGTCAGGTAGAAGTCGTAGGTGTAGTCGATCGTGTTGGTGCCGCTGACGTCGCCGCTCCAGTAGTAGGAGGACTGTCCCATCAGCGGCATCGCGATGGTGGCCGCGGCAGCGACCTCGGTCTCGAGCGCGGTGACCGCCGGGGCGGTGAGCATGGCGAGGGGCGTGGCGAGTGCGAGCAGGGTCTTGATCATCGTTCTTCTCCGGTTCTCGGGATCGCCCCGGAGGCTCGTCCTCCGGCGGCATACCCGGCGATTCCGGGCACACCCTGGAAGGGCGGAACGGTCGCGATCGCACCACCTTCGCCGAGGTTTTTGCGACCGGTCACCGCACGTCGGCGTCGCCGGAACTCAGGTCAGCACGACGTGAAGCTGCCGCGGACCGTGCACCCCGAGCACGAGTTGCAGCTCGATGTCGGCGGTGCGTGACGGTCCGGTGATGAAGGTGACGGCGGTCGGCAGCGGCCGACCGACGGTCTTCAGCAGTTCGCCGAGATTGGCCAGCACCCGGCTCGCGGGCAACAGCGCGACGTGGACCGGCGGCAACAACGAGGCGAGGCGGTGGCGTTCGGCCGAGCTGTCGAGCACGAGCGTGCCCGATTCGGCGATGCCCCACTGCGCGGCGGTGACACCGAGGTCGCTGGCGAACAGCGCGTCGGTCGCGGCGTCGGCGGGCAACCAGTTCGCACCGGCGAGCTGCGGGGCGCGGCTGAGCTCGTCGACCAGCGGTGAGTCGCTGCTGGCGATGCGGCGCGGGCGGTACCGGGCTACCAGCTCGGCGACGACAAGGGCCGCCGGGCCGCGGTGGCAGTGACCGCCGACGGCCTCGAGGCGCGCGGCGAAGGCATCGAGCCGGGCGCTGGTGTCGAGGTCGACCGCGCCGAGCAGCGGCACCGGCGGCGGCGCCGGCGGCGGCGCCGGGATCGCACCGTCGGCCCGGGCGAGGTGGCGTCGCACCGCGCCGAGGATCTGTTCGCGCGCGCTCACCGCCGCTGCCGCCTGCGCCACAGGGCGTGGAAGTCGGTCGGGGCCAGGCGCGGTACCGAGCGTCCGCGGTGCCATCGCGAAGCCGGCGGTAGCCGGTGCAGCAGCGGCGCGAACCAACGATCGGCGAAACGCGCCGCTGCCATCGCCATTCGGTAGCGGCGCGAGCTGCGCAGCACGAAGGCGGCGAGTCGCATCGCCAGGCGCTCGACGCGTGCGGGCTTCGCCGGCGGTGTGCCCGCCTCGCCTTCGCGGATCCGATGGCGCAGGTGGAGCAGCAGCTGCGGGATGTCGATCTTGACCGGGCAGGCCTCGCGACAGGCGCCGCAGAGCGTGCTGGCGAACGGCAGCTCGGCGGCGCGCTCCAGCGGCGCGAGCTGCGGGGTGATGACGGCGCCGATCGGTCCGGGATAGACCGAGCCGTAGGCGTGGCCGCCGACCTGCTGGTAGACCGGGCAGACATTGAGGCAGGCACCGCAGCGGATGCAGGCCAGCGACTGCCGCGTCACCGCTTGACCCAGCATGCGCGAGCGGCCGTTGTCGAGCAGCACGATGTGGACCTGGTCCGGGCCCTCGGCCGCCGGATCCTGCTTCGGTCCGGTCAGCAGCGATTGGTAGGTCGTCAGCTGTTGCCCCGTCCCGGAGCGCGGCAGCAGGCGCAGGAAGACATCGAGGTCGGCGACCCGAGGCAGCACCTTCTCGATCCCGA
This sequence comes from Planctomycetota bacterium, assembly GCA_020425885.1. The sequence continues at coordinate 2,659 of JAGQRA010000438.1, forward strand.
CCAGGGCAATGTGGATCCGCGGCACCGAGGTCGTGAGGCGGATGTTGCCTTCATTCTCGAGGATCAGCAGCGAGCCGGTCTCGGCGATGGCGAAGTTGGCGCCGCTGATGCCGACGCCGGCGGCGGCGAACTTGCTGCGCAGACGCTCGCGGGCAACCCGCGTCATCGTCTCGGCGTCCGCCGAACTCGCGGTGCCCAGCCTGGCGGCGAACAGCTCGGCGATCTGGCGCGCGTTCTTGTGGATCGCCGGCACGACGATGTGGAACGGCACCTCGTCGGCGAGCTGCTGGATCCACTCGCCGAGGTCGGTCTCGACGGCCTCGATGCCGGCGCCCGCCAACGCCGCGTTGAGGTGAACCTCCTCGCTGGTCATGCTCTTGCTCTTGACCGCGAGCGTGGCGCCGTGCTGCCGCGCCAGTTCGATGATGATCCGGTTC
>JAGQRA010000439.1 GCA_020425885.1 Planctomycetota bacterium
CGACTGGAGCCTGCTACGCGGCGCTTCGGCGCTTACCGCGACGGGACTCGCACCCGCAAGTTCGACACAGCTTGACCCCGCTCCGAGCGGGGCCTGGTAATCAGGACACACCATCTGCCCGCATGGTAGCCAAGCCAGTGCAGCGACTCACGTAGGCAGTGCTCCGAGTCCTTCCGATTACTTCTTCGGCAGTTTGTCGGCGTACTTGGCCGGCTCCTTCTCGAACGCCGCCTTGCACTTGCCGCAGCAGAACGCGATCCGACGACCCTCGTGATCGACGAAGCACGCCGGATCGACCGCCTTGCCCGACACCGGACAGATGTCGTTGATCGCCGCCGTTGCCGCCGGCGCGGGCGTCTCGACCTTCGGCAGCTTGTCCAGGTACTTCGCCGGCTCCTTCTCGAACGCCGCCTTGCACTTGCCACAGCAGAACGCGATCCGACGGCCATCGTGATCGACGAAGCACGCCGGATCTACCGGCTTGCCCGACACCGGGCAGGTGTCGTTGATCGCCGCCGTTGCCGCCGGCGCGGGCGTCTCGACCTTCGGCAGCTTGCCCAGGTACTTCGCCGGTTCCTGCTCGAACGCCGCCTTGCACTTGCCGCAGCAGAACGCGATCCGACGACCCTCGTGATCGACGAAGAACGCCGGGTCGACCGGCTTGCCCGACACCGGGCAGGTGTCGTTGATCGCCTGCTGCGCCGTCGCGGCGGCGGCAGCAGCGGTAGCGGCTGCTTCCTCCGCGGCCTTCTTCGCCGCCTCCTCCGCCGCCTTCTTCGCTTCGCGTTCGGCGATCTCACGCTCAGCTGCGGCCATCCGTTCCTCGGCATAGTCACCGAGGTCGATGACGACCGAGGCGAGATGGCCGTGCAACGCCGCGGCGCCCTCGGCGGTGACGCCGGTCTGCCAGACGTAGAGCTTCTTCAGCCTGGTGAGTCCCTGCAGGTGCGGCAGCGCGGCATCGGTGACCTGGGTGCCGTAGAGGTTGACGTACTCGAGCCAGGTGTGCCCGCTCAGCGCGGCCACCGTCGCATCGCCGATCGCGGTGTTGGCGGCATGCAGGCGCCGCAGCTGGGTGAGCTTCTGCAGATGGCTCGCGCCGGCGTCGGAGACCGAGGTGCGCGACAGGTTGAGCCAGACCAGTCGCGGCGCCAACGGCTCGAGCAGCGCGAGGTCGTCGTCGCCGATCTTGTCGCGCAACAGCGAGAGGTTGACATCGAGCGCCTCGGTGTCGGCGGCGACGCGTTGCACGACGGCCCCCTTGGCGCGCAGCGCCTCGGCGGCAGTGTCGATAGAAGCCTGGGCGGCGGCGTCGAGCGGCGGCAACTCGAAGGCGATCTGCGGCAGCACCTTCGCCGCCAATGCGTCGGCGATCACCTTGTCGCCCGCCGCGGTCCACTCGGCGCCCTCGGCGACCCAGCGCGTCAGCAACTCCTTCTGCGCGTCGGTCAATGGCTCGCCCTTCTCGGGCATGATGTCCTCGTCGCCGAGCGGCAGCTTGACGCGGACGATCAGCTCGCTTTCGTCGGGCTTGCCGGCGAGGATCGTCCAGTTGTCCTCGTCGCCTTCGGGAAACGCGAACGCGCGCTGGTCGAGGCGCAGATCGCCCTTGTCCTTGTCGGGTCCGTGACACTCGATGCAGCGCTGCACGAAGATCGGCGCGATCTGCTTGTCGAAGTCGACCTTGTCCTGGGCGGACGCGGCGAAGCCGGGAACGACGGCGGCAACGAGGGCGGCGAGGCGACGCATGGCGAGATCATTGGCCGGTCGTCGCGTGGGCGCAAGGTGTTACCTCTCTGCCGGCCCCGCGGACCTCGCCCCGCTATCCGCGCCGCGCCCGCAGGTCGTGCCCCGCCGCGGCCATCGTGTCCTCCATCGCATTGAGCACCGACCGCACCCAGTTCCTCTTCTCCGCGTACGAGCCGGGGAAGAACGAACGCTTGAAGCCGTAGATCAGCACGTCCTTCACCGCCCTGGCATCGAGCCGGAACGCGTCGACCGCCTTCTCGACCTCGTCGGTCATCGTCGTCCGCGACACCAACCGGTTGTCGGTGCATAGCGCCACGCTGCAGCGGGCCTGACGCATCCTGTGGAACGGGTGCTGGCGCAGGTCCTGGTGCAGCTCGGGGATCGTCTGCTGGTTGCTGGTCAGGCAGACCTCGAGCGTGATGCGGCGCTCGGCGACGTAGCGCACCAGGCGATCGACGTAGCGCTTCTTGTCGGTGATCGAGCGGTCGCGGATGTGCTTGGCGCTGAACAGCCAGGTGCCGTGACCGATGCGGTCGGCGTGGCAATCGGTGATCGCCTGGAAGATCGACTCGGGCCCGTAGTCCTCGCCGGCGTGCACCGTCTTGCCGAGGAAGTGATCGTGCGCCAGCTGATAGGCGGCCTGATGGTCCTTGGCCGGGAAGCCGCGCTCCTGGCCGGCGAGGTCGAACCCCACCACCGGCAGGCCGTCCTCGGCCGCCGCCACCGCGGCCCGCGCCAGCTCGAGCGACGCCAGCGCATAGATCTCGTTGGGCGGCGCGCTCGGCAGCGCGGCGAAACAGGCCCGATACTGCGCGCTGAACGCCGGCAGGAAGAAGCGCAGCGCGCAGACGATGACGCCGCACTCGAAGCGCGGCACCGCGCCGGCCTTGACCAGCGGGTCGGCGTTGATCTCCTTCTTGGCGCGTTCGAGCCCGTGGCAGACCGCGGCCAGCACGTGCCGCACCGAGAACTCGCCGCACGCATGCAGCTGCGGCGCGAAGCGGACCTCGATGTAGAACACGTTCTCGCGCCGGCAATCGATCGCCAGCTCGTAGGCGACGCGCGCGAGCGACTCGGCGTCCTGCAGGCAGGCGACGGTGAACTCGAAGCCGCGCAGGTACTCGGGCAGGTTGTCGTAGGCGCGTTTGAAGACCAGCTCGAGCAGCCCGTCGCGCGTGCGCGAGGGCAGCGCGACCTTCTTCGCCTTGGCCAGCTCGATCAGGGTCTCGAGCCGGAGACTGCCATCGAGATGCAGGTGCAGATCCGACTTCGGCAGGGCGTGCAGCAGGTCGCGCGACAGCACGGGCTTCGTCATGGACCGATCATGCGATGGCAGGGGCAGTGCGGCAAGCGCGCCGAACCGGTAGCGTCTGCGGCCGTGCGCGCCACGTGGCAACTGTTCGGTGACGACCCCGACGAACGGCAGCGCTTCGCCGATCTCGCCAGCACGCTGGCGCAGCCGTCGACGCCGGCCGGACCGAAGAACCGACTGCGCCACGTCGCGCGCATCGATGACGACGGCCGCAGCTGGTTCC
>JAGQRA010000440.1 GCA_020425885.1 Planctomycetota bacterium
GTATTCCCACTGCGCCTCGGTCGGCAGCAGCAGGCCGTACGCGCCGAGCACCGCGATCAGGCGCTGTTGCGAGACCTGCTCGACCGGATTGGCGTTGGTGATCGTCTCGCCGTCATAGAGCTCTCCGGCGCGGTAGTGGCTCGGCTCTTCTCTGGTGAGGCGGCGCCACTGCCCCTGGGTCAGCTCGTGACGGGCGAGGAAGAACGGGTCCAGCGCGACCGTCCGCGCCGGCTTCTCGTTGTCGTCGGGGCTCTCCTCGTCATCGCCGACGCCCATCATGAACCTGCCGCCGGGCAGCAGCACGAACACGATCCCGGTCTCGCCGGTGACCGCGATCGAGCCATCGGACCGATGCTCGGGGATCGCGATCTCGCTCGCGTCCATCGCACCCTCGGGATCCCATGCCGAGCGCAGATCGTAGAACTCCCAGAGGCCGGTCACGGGGTTCATGCCGATCGGCACCAGCCCGGTCTGCGGGCTCAGGTCGATCGGATGCTCGGCGTAGCGTTCGTCGGCGACGACCCCGTCGGCGCGCGCGATCGCGGCGCGGGCTTCGTCCCAGGTCGCCTTCGCATTCGGATGCGCACGCGTCAACGCCTCGATGCGCCCGGCCCAGGCGAGCCGCTCCTCGACCCGGGACCTGATCGCGGGCAACGCGTCGAGGTCCTGCAGCAGCTGCTCCAGCCGTTCGTAGAGGAAGCGCTCGGAATCGAGCGCGAACACACTCGAGAAACTGCCCCCGGCCCCCGCTTCGTTGTCGGCACGATCCCGCACCGCGGCCGCGGTCGCCTCGATCTCGCGCCGCGCCGCCGTGAACTCGTCGCAGGCGTGCAGCCAAGCCTGCAGCGCCCCGATATCCCCGGGCAACGCGGCGAGCCCGGCCTCGGCCTCGACCAGCTCACGATGCCGCACCACGGCAGCGAGGTGATTGAACTCGCGGATCGAATCCTCGGCCCGCAGGTACTGCGCGAACGTCGCGACCGCTCCGCCGAGCAGCGCCAGCAGCGCCACCGTGGCGGCGATGACCTGGAAGCGGTAGCGCCGCACGAACTTCGTCACCCGGTAGCCGATGCCGGGCGGACCGGCGAGCACCGGCCGGGCCTCGAGGTAGCGCTGGATGTCGTCAGCGAGCGCGCCGGCGGACTCGTAGCGGCGCGCGGGCTCCTTCGCCATCGCCTTCATCACGATCCAATCGAGGTCGCCGCGAACCGCGCGCCGCAGCGCCGGCCCGGTCGTCTGCCGGGCCGCCGCGACCGCATCCGCTGCCGCCGGCGAACTCGCCTGCAGCCGCGCGCTCGGCAGCTCCGGCTCCCGCTCCTGCAGGATCCGTGCGGCCTCGAACAAGGTGCTGCGCCGCAGCTCCTCCGACGGCAACGGCAGCTGCCCGGTCAGGGCCTCGTAGAGCATGACGCCGAGCGAGTAGATGTCGGCCCGGGCATCGAGACGGGTGATGTCGCCGGCCGCCTGCTCCGGCGACATGTATTCGAGGGTGCCGAGCACGCGATGCTCCTCGGTCAGCAGCGTCGCCGCCGCGAGATCGCGGTTCAGCGCCTTGGCCAGGCCGAAGTCGAGCACCTTCGGCACGACGCCGCCATCCTGTTCGGTGACGAGGACGTTGCCCGGCTTGAGGTCGCGATGGACGACGCCGCGCAGATGCGCGTGCTGCACGCCGCGGCAGACCATCTGGATCAGCTCGAGCCGGGCCCGCACCGTCGCCCGCTGTCGATCACACCACACGTTGCACGGCAGCCCGACGATCAACTCCATGACGAAGAACGGCTCGCCCGTCTCGGTGACCCCCGAATCGAAGATCCGCGCGATCGTCGGGTGGCTCATCGCCGCCAGCGCGCGCTGCTCGAACTTGAACCGCGCCAGCACCTCGCGCGTCACCGAGTCAGGCCCCGAACCCGGCGGCCCGCCGGCCGAGCCCGCGCGGTCGCCGAGCATCTCCCGCCGCAACACCTTGACCGCGACGAGGCGGCCGACGTCGGCATCCTGGGCGAGGAACACCGTGCCGCTGCCGCCCGAACCGATCCGCCGACTGAGCTGATAGCGACCGACCTCGAGCGGCGCCGCCGATCGGTCCTGGTCGAGCAGGCCGAACTCACGCAGGACCTCGAGCCGCCGCCGCGCCTCGGCCGCGAGTTCGGGGTGCCGGGCCAGGACCGCGGCCAGCCCGGTATCGCCATCGCGGCCGAAGGCGGCGAGGCCCTCGAACACGAGCCGGCCGACCAGTGACTCGTCCTGCTGGGACATTCTTCGCGTGTGCGGAGCCCGAGGTGCAGCTCCAAACTCCAGGATTCTGCGGTCGCGCCAACCGAACGCAAGCGCCGCGCCGATCTCGCACCGCGCTCGGACCTCGCTACCATGGGCGCATTGCGTTCGCCGCGGAGCCGATGCGAAACCGCCGTCACCGGGCCGCTTGCGAACGACCCGGCGGATGGGCGATAGACCGCTCCGTATGTCCACCAACACCCTCGCCGCCTGCTACGCCGTGCCGACCACCATCCGAACCCTCGCCATCGACATCGGTGGCTCCGGCCTCAAGGCCTGCGTCGTCGACTCGACCGGCGCGATGGTCACCGAAAAACTCCGCATCGAGACCCCGACCGGCGCCGCGCCGGCGGCGCTGGTCGCCATGCTCGTCGAGATGGTGCGCGACGTGCCCGACTGGGAACGCGTCGCGGTCGGCTTCCCGGGCATGGTGCGCGACGGCATCGTCCGCACCGCTCCCAACCTCGGCCACGACGGCTGGCGCGGCTATCCGCTGGCCGACGAACTGCAGGCCGCGCTCGGCAAGCCGGTGCGGCTCTGCAACGACGCCGACATGCAAGGCCTGGCCGTGATCGCGGGCAAGGGACTCGAGATGGTGGTCACGCTCGGCACCGGATTCGGCACCGGCCTCTACGACAACGGGCGCCTGTGCCCCCACCTCGAGCTCTCGCAGCATCCGTTCCGCAAGGGCGAGACCTACGACGAGCAGCTCGGCGATGCCGCGCGCCGTCGCATCGGCCAGGAGAAATGGACGCGGCGCGTTCAGAAGGCGATCGACACCCTGCGCACGCTGACGCACTTCGACCATCTCTACCTCGGTGGCGGCAACAGCAAGAAGCTCGGTTGCGAGCTGCCGGGCGATGTCAGCCTCGTCGACAACACGGCCGGCCTGCTCGGCGGCGCCTTCGCCTTCGATTCGGTCCGCGGCTGAGAGGCCACGAGCGCGCACGGCCGCGTTTCGTCGACCTGCCCTGGCGCCGGCCCGGCTGATGCGGACGATGCTCGGCATGCATCTCGCACTCCGGCTCACCCGCGCGATCCTGCTCACGCTGTCGGGGCTGGCCTCGGCGCAGCAGGCCGTGCCACCCGACAGCATCGGCCGTCTGATCGACCTCGCCGGCCTGCCGCTGCTGACACCCGGCGTCACCTGCAGGCAGTTCGCATCCACCGACCCGAGCGGCCACGGCGAGGACCACGGCCACTTCCTGCGTCGCGACGGCGATCGCTGCGTGCTGGCCGAGATGCAGGGACCCGGCGTGATCGCGCGGCTGTGGTCGGCGAACGCGATGGGCCGGCTGCGCGTCTTCATCGACGGCGAGCACACGCCGCGCATCGATGGCCCGTTCCAGGACCTGTTCACCGGCAAGCTGCCGCCGTTCGTCGAACCGATCGCCATCCACATCAGCGGCGGCTGGATCAGCTACTTCCCGATCCCGTACGCGAAGTCATGTCGCGTCGAGGTCGATCAAATCGAGAATCCCGCGGCCCTCTACTACCAGGTCCAGTACCTGACCTACCCGGCCGGCACGCCGCTGCGTTCGTTCACGCGGGAGCTGCCGGTGAACGAACGACACGCCCTGCAGCGCGTGTTGCAGCACTGGCGCGCGCCGGGCGCGTCGCCGATCGCACCCGCCGACAGCGACGAGACCCGCACGGTGACGAAGACGATCGGCGTCGGCGAGACCGCGGAACTGTTCGCCAAGGACGGCGCGGCCACCATCCTGACATTGCGCCTCGGCCTCGCCACCCCGACGCCGGCCGCCCTGCGCGGGCTGCTGCTGCACTGCGAGTTCGACGGCGCGGCAACGGTGCAGGCGCCGGTCGGCGACTTCTTCGGCTGCGGCTTCGGTCCGACGCCGTACCGCGGCCTCGTCCTCGGCTGGGACGAAGGCCTTGGCGGCTATTGCCACCTGCCGATGCCGTTCCGGCGAGCGGCCCGCATCAGCGTCCACAACGCCACGACGACGGCGGTCGAGGTCCGCTGCGACGTCAAGAGCCGCCCCGGTGCACCGGCGGACGTGGCCGGTCTGTTGCATGCCGAGTTCCGCGCCATCGACGGCGTCGACGAACGGCTCTACGAGTTCGCCGCCATCCGCGGGCCGGGCAAGTACGTCGGCATCCAGCAGGCGATGCAGGGCGTCGGCGACCTCTGGTACCTGGAGGGCAACGAGGAGTTCTTCGTCGACGGCGAGCAGCGGCCATCGATCCTCGGCACCGGCAGCGAGGACTTCTACAACGGCGGCTGGTACTGGGACGGCGGCACCTTCGCCCTACCGTTGCACGGACTCGGCGTGAAGCAGGAGTGGACCACCAATCGCACCACTCCGTGGCGCATGCAGGTACCCGATGCCGTGCCGTTCGAGCAGGGGCTGGTCGCGCGCATCGAACACGGCTCGCAGAACGAGGTGCGCGACGGCTATTACTCGAGCGTCGCGTTCTGGTACGGACCACCGGTCGCGGTGCGTACCGTCGACAGCGCCGAGCTGTCGGTGCCGAAGCTCTGGGTGTTCAGGCCGCCGGGCTACGTCGGCGCCGATGCGATGCAGTGGCAGGCCGCGCCGCCCCTGCGCACCTGGCAGCAGCTGACGACGACCCACCGCGGCCTCGACCGGCCGTTGTTCCAGGCCTTCCCGCGCAGCTGGGTCGAGCACGACGGACCGGCGGTCGACGCCCGCCTGGCCCTGCTCCGGCCCGGCGCCGACCGGCCCGCCCGCGCCACCTTCGCGGCCCCCTACGCCGATCGCTATCGGTTGCGGCTGCGGCTGCTGGCCGCCTCCGAACTGCCGCAGGTGAAGATCGACGACCGTGTGGTCGAGCTGCGCGCCGACGATGGCGCCCGGCGGCCGCTGCGTCTGGTCGACGTCGACGCCGGCGCGCTGACCGCGGGCGCGCACGACATCGAGTTCGTCGCGCCGCCAGACGGTGACGGCCCGATCGCCTTCGACGCCTTGCACCTCGCCTCGCTGTCACCGTTCGTCCGCGACTGGTGGGTCGGGCCACCGGTCCCGGCGCGCCCCGACGGCACCGTCCTCGACGTCATGCCCGA
>JAGQRA010000441.1 GCA_020425885.1 Planctomycetota bacterium
CGAGACCAGCTTGGTCATCTCGAACATCGAGACCTGGTCCTTGCCGCCGAACACGGCGCGCAGGGCGTCGTCGGCGTTGATGTTGCGCTTGTTCTCCTGGTCCTGGAGCCCGTTCTTCTTGATGTAGTCCCAGAGCCGCTTGGTGATCTCGCTGCGCGGGATCGCGGCGTCGCCGACGATCACGGCCAGCACATCGTCTGGCTGCACGGGCTTCATCAGGGCGGGGTTGGGCTTCTTGGACTTCTCGGGGGTTGCCATGAGTTGGACTGTGGGGGTTGGGGACGAGGCTGCCGTCGAGCATCACCCGCGACGCAGCAGGAAACTCGAGAACGGCCCGGGGGATGATGCGGCTCATGGGGAAGGGCGCAAGCTCCGTTCCTCATCTTGGCGCAACTAAGCCGGTTTCGCCGATCGGTATGGTCGGGCCGAACCGGCGATGCGAGCAGGGTTTCAGGCGCGATCACTCGAGCCGAGGGCGGTCTTCGGGCCGACGATCACCAGGGTCTCGGGCCAGATCGTCACGCGTGGCTTGAGGATCACCGAGTCGGGGAACGCACGGCGCAGCTGGGCCGCGGTCATCAGGTGGACGTCGGAGTAGTCGCAGCCCGACTGGTAGCGGCGTTGCATGTGGTTGTAGCCCCAGAGCCGGGCGGCGCGGTGCATCAGGCGAGGCGGCAGCCACGACAGGAACGGCATGCGGACGTGGAACTCGAACGGGAACCAACGATTCGGCGTGGTGATGAACCAGCGCTTGCCGACCCGCCTGACCTCGTCGGCCATGGCCCGTTGGGCCGCGAAGTCGCCGACGTGTTCGATCACCGCGTTGCTGTAGACGATGTCGAACGAGTGGTCCGCGAACGGCAGGCGGCAGGCATCCGCGCGCATCACGTGGATGCCGGGGTAGGCGTCGCGGATGGCGTCGAGATGATCGCCGAGCAGGTTGACGGCCGTGATGTTCGCCTTGTCCTCGACGCGTTCGAGGATCTGCCGCGACTGGCTGTCGACCTGGCTGCCGATGTCGAGGATGCGCTCGTTGCCCGAGAGCGGCAGGTACTCGCGCAGCAGGCTCATCTTGAGCTCGCGCGATCGCTTGGAGAGGCGGTCGAACAGAGACGTCACGGTCATGTGGCGCGGGAGTATAGTCCGGGAAGCTCGTCGGTCACCTCGCTAGAGTGTCGCGGTGCCACCACACCTGTCGGGACCCTGTCGCGCACTACCCCTGGCGTTGATCCTGTTCGCCGCGCTCCGGGCGCAGGAGCCGGCGACCCGGACCGGCGGCGATGCGGAGGGGCGGCCGACCAGAGCCACGGCGATCGAGCGGCACGGCATCCGCTGGCGTTTCGACCGCGAGCACACCGTCGGCACCTTCGCCAATGGCGATCCCTGGGTCACGGGGCCGGTGCGGATCATCGAGATCACGCCGGGCAGCGTCGAGGTCGACGGTCGGGTGATGCACGGCTCGATGGTCGATCCCGATCCGAGCCAGATGCTGCAGGGTTACGACAGCCGGCTGTTCGGCGACAAGGACCGCGAACGCTACCGCGGCGAGCTCAATGTCGCTTTCGGCATCAGCGCCGAGAACCCGCTCGTGCTCGAGGCCGGGACCAGCCTGGTCTCGGTGCGGAGTCGCGACGATGCCGCCGCCATGCCGCAGCTGCTCTGCGCTTCGGTGCTGACCTGTCTGGCGCTGCGGCCACCGCCCGACTCCTTCCGGCCGCCCTACGTCAGGGGCGACAAGGCGATGCCGTTCCGCGCCGCCGACCTCGACCTGACCCTGCTCGAGGAGGTGAGGCCGACCGTCGACACGCCGCCGATCGAGGTCATCGCCGCCCGCTTCGAACGGCTCTGGCTCGATCACTTCCCGGAGTGGCCGGTGCGCTATGCACACCCGTTCGAGAGCATGCCCGACTACGGTCGCGACATCGGCGCCCAGATCGGCAGCGGTGCGCTGGCTCTGCAGTTCGACGTCGGGCTCGAGAAGAAGCGCACGCTGGCGATCCGGATGACGCAGATCGGCCTCGATCTCTTCGCCTGCCTGCGCGGCGGCTGTCGCTGGGAGGGCATCGGTGGTCATGGCCACGGCCGCAAGCTGCCGATCCTGTTGGCGGGCAGCCTGCTGCACGACGAGGCGATGCTGGCGATCGGCCACGACTACGTCTCCGAGCTGCAGCGACCGGGCGCGGGCACGCATTACTTCGCCGAGGACGGCCAGACGTTCTACGTCGAGGAGACGAGCCCCGGCATCTACAATTGGGGCCACGGCGGCTACCGCAAGGAGCACGTTGGCCTGGCGGAATGGGGCTTCAACCACGTGCCGACGGTCGCCAGCGACGATGTCGTCTGGGAGGCCAACCCCTATCGGCGCTGCTGCACGGCGAACGGCTGGGTCGCGCAGTGCCTCGCGGTCCGCATGATGGGGCTGCGGCAGGCGTGGCATCACGAGGCCTTCTTCGACTACATGGACCGCTACATGAAGGTCGACCACACCGACAGCTGGCACCGCGCCTGGATCGGTTGGCACGCGTCGATGTGGGACGCCTACCGCAGCAACTATTAGCGACCCTCGTCCGAAGTCCTTCACAACTGTCACCGGTCCTGAACGCCGGTCGTGGCGCAGGGGCTGCCTGGGGATTGGAAGAGTGTGACGCGTGAGCGGTGCGGGGCCTGATGGAGTGATCGGGTTGCCCGCTGCTGCACCAGCCACGGCCGAGGTGCGGTAACCGGGTTGACGGCACCTCGGGCGTACGAAAGATCGAGCTTCTCCCCGGGGGGGCGGCGCGCCACCCCTGTCCATGCCCCATGTCCGACCACCGCGACCTCGTCGACTCCGCCAGCCACGGCGACCCGCAGGCCGTCGAGGAGTTGCTCGTGCGCCACCTGCCACGGCTGCGCGCCTTCGTGCGCCTGCGCAGCCCGTTCGCGTTGCGCGCCCGCGAGTCCTGCTCAGATCTCGTGCAGTCGGTCTGTCGCGAGGTGATCGCCAAGATCGA
>JAGQRA010000442.1 GCA_020425885.1 Planctomycetota bacterium
CGACGGCCTGCTCACCGTGCTCGACGCCCAGCGCACCCTGTTCTCGGCGCAGGACCAGCTCGCGCAGTTGCGCCTCGCACGGCTCGGCGATGCGGTGAATCTGTACAAGGCGCTCGGGGGCGGGTGGTCGGCCGGAGTTCCGCCTTACTGACAATTCCGGGGCACACACCGACGGCCTGCGCACCGGGCCTGCGAACAACTCGGATGCGTTGCAATAATGCGAACAATTCGTACTTGCGTTGACAATATCAACCTCCTTGCCGAGAATGCGCGCCATCTGCAACCGCAGGTAACAAGCGCGAAGCGGGCCACACCGCCCTCTCCGCAGACAGGGAAGTAGCGAGCCACTCCGCAGCGACGGATCAGCCAGCCAAGCAGCCCAACACGCTTGCACCGGAGATCCGTCCCTGGCCGACACGTGCCGTCGAGCCCCGTCCCCATGGGACGTGGCAAGGCTGCACATACGGTCGACACACCTTCGACGAGACTCTGCAAGCACCGGGCTGATCACTTCAAGACAACTCGCAACACGTGATCAGGAAGACCGATGTCCTCGAAGAACCCGCACGCCAAGCAGCCTGCATCGCTGCGCAAGCGCCCCGCCGCCGCAGCCATGGCCCTCGGGCTGTCGACCGCCGTCCTGGTGCCGATGGTCGCCGTCGCTCAGGAGCAGAAGCCCGCTGCCGAGTCCGCCCTGCAGACGGTCAACGTCATCGACACTGCACTCGAAGCCAACCCGAACGCCGAACCCGGCGTGCCCTACAAGGCAAAATATTCGGGTGACGAGCGCCACAAGCGAGCGCTGGCCGAGACCGCGCAGAACATCCAGGTGCTGACCAAGGCGCAGATCGAGGATTCCGGCTACACCGACCTGCGCGAGATCCTCGACGCCCAACCCGGCATCACGCTGGGCACCGGCGAGAACGGCAACGCCTTCGGCGACCGCTACATCATCCGCGGCCAGGAAGCCCGCAGCGACGTCTTCGTCGATGGCCTGCGCGACCCCGGCATGACCATCCGCGAGAGCTTCGCCACCGAGCAGGTCGAGATCTCCAAGGGCCCCAACTCCAGCTTCGCTGGTCGCGGCACCTCGGGCGGCGCGGTGAACTCGGTGACCAAGCAGGCCACCACGGCCTACGACTACACCCGACTGTCGACCGGCTTCGGCACTGACAGGCACACCCGCCTGACGCTCGACACCAACCAGGTCGTCAACAAGGACCTGGCCGTTCGCGCAAACCTCCTCTACGGCTACGAGGAAGTGCCGGATCGCGCACCGACCGATCGCGACCGCAAGGGCCTGGCGCTATCGGCCTTCTGGACGCCGACCGACAAGCTCGACTTCACCTTCGACTACTACGGCCTGGACGCCGAGGACAGCCCCGACATGGGCGGTTTCCTGGTCGGTGAAGGGGCGAACCGCAAGCCGGCGAAGAACGTGCCGGTGTACGCCCAGTCGCAGGACTTCCTCGAGTCGGACGTCGACATCCTCACCGCCCGGCTGCGTTATCAGTTCTCGCCGGACACGCGCGTCACCAACCTGACCCGCGTCGGCCAGACCGACAACGGCTATCTGACCACCGGCGCACGAGCAAGCCTGTTCGGCGTAAACGATCCACGCGCGGGCGCCCCGACGATCAGCCTCAGCACCCACCAGGGCTGGCAGGAGGTGGAATACTTCGTTAACCAGACCAATCTGCACCTCGACCGCGAGATCGGCGGCTTGAAGCACGAGTTCATCTTCGGGCTGGAATATTCGGATCACAGTGTGCTGAACGGCGTCTATGACGTCGCCAATTCGGGCGAGAACTGCCTGGTCGATGGTCGTGGCGGCGTGGCCACCGCACCGAACGGCTGGTGCATCACCGACGCCAGCGGCGCCCTGCTGAGCGGCATCGATTCGATCATGAACCGCCGTGTCGCCAAGGGCACCTGGGACATCGACTGGAACGTGAAGACCGTCTCGCTCTCGGCCATGGACACGGTCGACCTGACCGACAAGTGGACCGCCTTCGCCGGCCTGCGCTGGGATCGCTACGACTTCGACACCACGACCCGCGACCTGCGTCAGCAGACCAGCAGGAACTACGACTATTCCGACAGCCTGTGGAACGGCCATATCGGCCTGACCTACAAGTTCCTCCCCTACGCGAACGTCTATGTCAGCTATGCCACGGCCAGCGACATCAACGGCGGCGAATCCGACGTGGGCTCGAGCTGCGGCTACGGCGGCATCTGCGTCGACGACACGACCGGCGTCGCGGTGGCGGATAGCAAGCCCGAGAAGACGCAGAGCATCGAGCTCGGCACCAAGTGGAACCTGATGGACGAGAAGCTGCTGCTGTCGGCCGCCCTGTTCCAGATCACCAAATCGGACGTGATGGAGTCAGTCCCGATGGGGAACGGCTACGAGTCCTCCGGCGCATTGAACACCGGCAAGAACCGCGTCCGCGGGGTCGAGCTCGCGCTGACCGGCCTGATCACGCCCAAGCTGACCGGGCAGGCAGGCATCGCCATCATGGACTCCGAGATCCTGCGCTCGAATGTGGCAGCCAACGAAGGCAAGGTGTTGAGCAACTTCGCTGACAACACCGCCTTCGTGCAGCTCAAGTATCAGGCTACCGACAAGTTCGCATTCGGCGCGGCGGCCAAGTACGAGGGCAAGAAGTACGCCGGCCAGCCCGACTCCGCCGCAGGCCTGGATGAGTTCGGCCAGTACAGCCAGCCCATCCCGGCCTACACCGTCCTCGACCTGTTCGCGAACTACCGCATCAATAAGAGCATGGACGTGCGCCTGAACGTGGGCAACGTGACCGACAAGGACTACTACCTCGCCGGATATCGTTCGGGATCCTTCCTGTACAAGGGCGACGCGCGCAACGCCCGCGTCACCCTAAACTATGACTTCTGAGTCCTGGTGACTTCCCGTGCCGGGTCCGCGCTCCGCGGCCCGGCTTTTTCCTATCAGGCACCGGCCGTAGATCGTCTGCGGCAGACCGCCATTCCTCGCCACGAATCACGCATGCAGATCCGACCTCAGCCCTGCACCGATGCGAACTCCGCAGCTCGCCCGATCAACCGCCGCCGCGCCCTCCAGGCCATGGCCGCCGCGCTCGCCGCTACTGGGCTTCCGGGCCAGCTCCGCGCGGCCCCCGGTGGCACCCGCGCCGTGGTCGGCGCCGCCTGGCGCGGTCCGCGTGCGGACGACCCCAACTTTGCCGGCACCCTGGTCGCCGACTGGGAGGCGCGCAGCCTCGCCTTCGGCTACAAGGTCCCGCTGCCCAGTCGTCCACACGGTCTCATGGCGGAAGCCGACGGCGGCCTCCTCGTGTGCAGCGCCCGTCCGGGCACCTGGATGTTGCGCTGTGACGGCGAGGGCAAGGTCGTGCACAGGATCGACGTGCAGGCCGAAGGCGACTGCCGTCTCGGCGGCCACGTCATCGCCTCGGCCGACGGCGAACGGCTCTACACCACCGAGACCGACTTCGCCAGCGGCAGGGGCAAGGTCGGAGTGCGCGACCGTCATACGCTCGCCAAGATCGCCGAATGGGACACGCACGGCCTCGACCCGCACCAGCTCCTGCTCGACGGCCACGGCCACCTCTTCGTCGCCAACGGCGGCATCCCGCGCACCCTGCAGGACCGCAAGGTCGACATCCACCGCATGGACGCCTCGCTGGTGCGCATCGACACCACGAACGGGCAACTGCTGGGCAAGTGGAAGGTCGAGGACCCGCGCCTGAGCCTGCGTCACATGGCGTGGAGCCGCCCGCCGCAGGATCCCGACGCATTGCTCGGCATCGCCATGCAGGCGGAGCACGACCTCGAGGCCGACCGCCGCCGCGCGCCGATCCTCGCCGTGTTCGACGGCCGCGGACTGAGCATTCCGACCCAAGAGAACGACGGTATCGGCTACGCCGGCGACATCGGGCCAGCACTCTACGACGGCTTCGCGCTCACCAGCCACCAGGCCGATGTCGCCAACCTGTGGCACCCGGGTATGCCGGACAAGATGCGTCCGATCGTGCAGCTCAAGGCACCTTATGCGATCGCCGGCTGGCATGGCCCGCAGGACGGCGGCGGCGTGCTGATCGCCACCGCCTACGGCCTCGGGCGCTGGCATCCGAACGCCACGGCGAACCTGCTGGCGTGGCCGGAGCCAATGGCGCTCGACAACCACTGGGTTCTGCTCTCGGAGGCCTGAGCGGCTTCGGCACGGCTGCCCTGCATCGGAGGCGGAGTTGCTCGTCGTCAACTCCCTGGCGTGCTCGCCGCAGCCTCACCGTGGCAGCGGACACAGGCGGCGCGCCACCCAATCCTCGAGCATCGCACGCTCATAGGGAAGCGCCTCGCGGGCGAATCGTTCCCGCGCCCCGCGCCTCAGATAATCCATGTCGACCAAACGGTCGCGCACCTCGCCGCGCATCGTTCCGGTCGCATCCAGCAGCTTGAACGCGATCTCCAGGCGGGGCGGAGTCTCGTCGCGCAGCGAGCGCTGTTCGAGCGCAGCCGAGCGCGACCAGTCCACCTCTCCCGCCAGGTCGACGTCGAGCACCTCGACATCCAGTCGCCCATCGGCACCCACACAGCGTTGCGCGGCTGCGCGGATGTGGCGTTCGATCACCGCCAGGTTACGCGCACGCTCTCCCTCGCTGGCGCCGGCATCGACGTATTTCTCGATGGCGGCAAAACGAACCGTCACCTCCGCCGCGGCGACCGCAGGAGCGCCAAAGATGAAAACCCCTGCCAGCAACCTGAGAAAAGACCTTGTGCCAGTCACCTGATGCTCCCTGAGTCAGCCTTACAGATAATATTGATTCGCATTTAAATGAATGATAGTTTCCAATGCGTGGACCGCAAGAGCCCATTCCGGGCCATTTCCGCCGACGAGCACTTCCATGAACCGTATCGCCTCCTCCACACCGGGCCGGCTCCGCATCCGGGATCTCGCCCTGCGCAATCGCAGCCGGATTGAAGAGGTGGAACGCATGCTGAGGGAGATCGACGGCGTCGGTGCAGTGGAGTGCAAATCCGCGGCGGGCAGCGTGATCGTGCATTTCGACCCTGCCCGGGTGGAGTTGGCAGACTTCGAGCGCCGCATCGACGCGATCGTCGACGCGGCCCTCACGGCGCCCGGCAAGCCGGGCCGCCACAAGCTGCGTCGCCAGGCGAACCGCGCCGCCAAGATCGGCATGCTCGGCAGCCTGGGTGCATCGCTGGCGCTGGCGGCGACCGGCAACAAGCGCTGGCATGCAGTCACCGGCGGCGTCTTCGTCGCCTGTCTCGGGGTGCACCTCGGGCTGCATCGCAAGGCCTTGCTGCGCTGATTCACGCGCG
>JAGQRA010000443.1 GCA_020425885.1 Planctomycetota bacterium
CAGCGCCTCGACCAAGACCCCGTAATCGAAGGAGGATCAAACCATGGCCAAGCGCAATGCATCTCCCGCAGCCGATGTCGAGGTCGTCGACAAGCCGGGTCTCGGCATCGACGAAGGCATCGTGTTGATGACCTTCTTCCTCCTCGTCGGGGCGATCGCCCTCGTCATCATGGCGAATCAGAGATACCTGGCGTAGGGGGTACCTGGCGTAGGCAACTGGGCCTGAGCCGGCACCGCCCCTGAAGCAGGGGAATCGAAAACGAGAAACAGCCCGTCCGGCGCGACCGCCGGACGGGCTGTTGTCGTTCGCAGGCGGCCAAAGTCGCGGCGCTCACGCGAAGAATCCGTTGCCACCGGAGCGGTGAACGCTACCTTGCCTCTGTTCCGCCGTTTGGTCCACGGCGGCGAAGTGTCTGCAGGTCAGAGGTCTCCCGTCAAGGTCGACGGGATTGCCGAGAGGCGTTCCATGCTGAAACCGGTCGAGTGGCTGCTGAGCGGGTTCTCCGTCGATCTAGGGATCGATCTGGGGACGGCCAATACGCTCGTGTTCGTTCGCGATCGCGGCATCGTGCTCGACGAACCGTCGGTCGTTGCCGTGCGCAAGGGTACCAACGAGGTGCTGCTCGACGGCATGGCGGTCGGTGATGCGGCCCTCGAGTATCTCGGTCGCACACCGCCGGGCATGCAGGCCGTGCGGCCGATGAAGAGCGGCGTCATCGCCGACTTCGAGATCACCGAGAAGATGCTGCGCTACTTCATCCGCAAGGCGGTCGGCGGGCGTCGTCTGGTCAAGCCGCGCCTCGTCATCGCCGTGCCCTATGGCATCACGATGGTCGAGAAGCGGGCCGTGATCGGCAGCGCCGAACGCGCCGGCGCGCGGCGCGTCTTCCTGGTCGACGAGCCGACGGCGGCGGCGATCGGATCGGGGCTGCCGGTGCACGAACCGCGCGGCACGATGATCGTGGACATCGGCGGCGGCACCAGCGAGGTGGCGGTGATCTCGCTGGCCAACGTCGTCATCGCCGAATGCGTCCGGGTCGCCGGCGACGACTTCAACGACGCGATCGCCCAATACATCCGCGCCAAGTACAACCTGCTGATCGGTGAGATCACGGCCGAGCGACTCAAGATCGCCGCGGCCAGCTGCCTGCCACTCGAGGAGGAGATCGAGGTCGAGATCCGCGGCCGCGATTCGCTGGTCAACCTGCCGCGGCGCACCGTGATCTCGTCGGCGGACGTGCGCGAGGCGTTGATGGAACCGGTGCGCAAGATCATCGGCGCGATCAAGACGGTGCTCGAGCGTACCCCGCCAGAGCTCGCGGCTGACCTCGTCGACACCGGCATCACGCTGTGCGGCGGCGGATCCCTGTTGCGCGGTCTGCCCGAGATGATCGCGCGCGAGACCGACCTCGACGTGACCGTGGCCGAACGACCGCTCGAGGCGGTGGCGCGGGGCACGGGCATCTTCCTCGAGAATCTCGAGCTCTACGCCCAGTTCCTCGAAGGCGGTGAAGACCTCGCCTGACCATCCTGTCGGCGGTCCTTGTGCGGCGTCGTCCGCGGGGGGGTGAGCAGTGCGGCAGTCCCGAGATGCGTTCCCGGCAGGCCTGTACGGCATGCTGCTGGTCGCGGTGTTCGGTCTGACCCTGCCGTCGCTGTTCTCCCGGATCGAACGCGTGCTGGTCGGCACCGCCGCCATCGTGCCGCATGTCCTGGGCAGCTGGACCGCCAATCCGGTTGCCGCGGCCGGTCCTGCCGAGCTGGCCCGGATCGGCGTGCTCCGCCGCGCTTTGGCCGACGGTGTCCGCCATCACGATGTGCGCGGCGCCGAACCGCTGATGCCGGCTGGATTCGAGCCGATCGTCTGCAGCGTCGTATCGAGCGCACGACGCGGCGGCGCCGGACAGCCTTCGGTGCTGCGGCTCGATCGGACCCATGCCGAGCTGGTCGGTTGTTCCGAGTTGGTGACGAAGGGCAACGCGTTGCTCGGGTTCCTGCAGCGTCCGGGGGTAGGGCTCGCCGTCGACGACAGCGAGCAGGACTTCGCGCTCGTCGTCCTGCTCAACGACCGTTCCTCGCGGCGGGTTGCCGCCGCGATGGAGTTCGATGGCGGCGGCGCGCTGCGGATGGTGG
>JAGQRA010000444.1 GCA_020425885.1 Planctomycetota bacterium
AGTCAGTGGCGCCAGCTCGGGCGCGGTCTCGGCCTGAACGAGATGGTCCGCAAGATCGTCCCCTATGCCGGTGGCCACGTCGCCGTCGGTCGCTTCTGGGAAGCCGGCCGCGAGCGCACCACCGGAGTCGCCTTCTTCGATGGCGACGACTGGCAGACGCTGGGCGCGTTCAACGGTGGGGTCAACGACGTCCTGGTCTGGAACGGGCAGCTCTACGTCGCCGGCACCTTCACGACGATCAACGGTCAGCCGATCCGGACCAACGCCCGGTTCGACGGCACACAGTGGCACGCGCTGGGGACCGGCGGCGGCGAGTGGTGCCTCGAGGTGCACCAGAATCAGCTCTACGCCGGCGGCACCGGCGGCGCCCGCGTCTGGAACGGGTCGAGCTGGCAGTCGTTCATGCCGGGCACCGGCGGCAACGTCAACGACATGGTCTCGATCGGCAACCTGCTCTACTTCGGCGGCTCGTCGATGATCGGCAACAACGTGCTCGTCTGGGACGGCACCTCGCAGACCAGCGTCGGCGGCGGCACCAACCGGTCGGTCTACGAGATCGGCGCGTACAACGGTCAGCTGCTCGTCGGCGGTGAGTTCACCACGGCAGGCGGGGTGCCCGCCGGCGGCCTGGCGCTGTGGAACGGCAGCCAGTGGTCGGCGATGGGGCCGCCGCTGACCGCCGGCAGCGTCGAGTGCTTCGCCGTTCTCGACGGCCAGCTCTACGTCGGCGGCACGTTCACGCACTACCTCGGCTTCCCGGCCGAGGGCTTCGCCCGCCTCGATCCGACACTGGGCTATGTGCCGATCGCCGGCGACGTCAAGGGCGCGGTCCTCGACCTCGTCGCCGATCCCGCCAACGACCGCCTACTGCTCGGCGGTTGGTTCTCGCGCATCGTCGAGAACGGCAACACCGTCATGAGCCAGAACATCGCCGTGCTCGACTTCCGTACCGCCTGGGCCGACATCGGCAGCGCGCTGCCGGGCCGCGGCACGCCGCAGCTGACGGCGCGCGGCGAGCCGGGCGGCGGCCCCGTCTCGGCGATGGAGCTGCGCTTCGCCCCGCCCGAAGGTCTCGGCGTGTTCGTCGCCGGCTTCGGCCGCGCCAACGTGCCGCTGCTCGGCGGCACGCTGGTGCCACCGAGCCAGATGGTGATGCTGTTCGATGCCGACCTGCACGGCACCTGGCGCATCGGGCTGCCGCTGCCGCCCGGGATCCTGCCGACCGGCACCGAACTCACCGCCCAGGTCTGGTTGCTCGACCCGGCGTCGCCGACCGGAGTGACCGCGTCCAACGCGGTTTCGGGGCTGAGCCCTTAGGCGGCGTGGCGACGGCGCCATCGGCGCCAGGATCGCAGGGCGACATCGCCGCGCCCGCATCGGGTTCCGTTAGATTGCCGCGGTGAAGTGCCACATCGCGACGATCCTCGCCCTCGCCCTGGCCGGCTGTGCGGTGCCCGAGGCCGGACCTGCTCGCGACGTCGACCGGGCGCCGGCTTTCACCGCCGAACACGCCGCCCGTTTCGCGTCGTTGGCGCTCGAATGCGTGCACCGTGATTACCCGAACAAGATCAGCCACGTGCTCGCCGGCGACGCCGACGTGCAGCCGCCGCGGCTGTTGTCGCCGGCGTTCTACGGCTGCTACGACTGGCACTCGGCCGTGCACGGCCATTGGCTGCTGGCGCGCCTGTCGCGCACGTTCCCGCAGGCACCGTTCGCGGCCGCGGCACGCGCGGCGCTGCAGCGCTCGTTGACTCCGGCGAACATCGCCGGCGAATGTGCCTACTTCGCCGGCTCGGGGCGCGGTCCGTTCGAGCGCCCCTATGGCCTGGCCTGGCTGCTGCAGCTCGATGCCGAGCTGCGAACCTGGAACGATGCCGACGCGGCGCGCTGGGCCGCGGCGCTGCAGCCATTGGTCGACGTCACCCGCACCCGCCTCGCCGACTGGTTCGGCAAGCTGACGCACCCGATCCGCACCGGCGAGCACAGCCAGACCGCGTTCGCGATGGGACTGATGCTCGACTGGGCCCGGGCCGCCGCCGACCGCGAGTTCGAGCAGCTGCTGATGACGCGCGCCCGCGACTACTACCTCGGCGATCGCGGCTGGAGCTTCGCCTTCGAACCGGGCGGCCAGGACTTCCTCTCCCCCGGCCTCGCCGAGGCCGACCTGATGCGGCGCGTGCTGTCGCGGGACGAGTTCGCCGTCTGGCTCGGCGCGTTCCTGCCGCAGTTGCACGGCGATCTCGAAGCGGCGCTGCCGCCGGCCGTCGTCGCCGACAAGAGCGACGGCAAGCTGGCGCACCTCGACGGCCTCAACCTGGCGCGCGCGTGGATGCTCGAGGGCATCGCCAACGGGTTGGCCGAGCACGACGTGCGCCGCGCGCCGATCCTGCGCGTCGCCGACACCCACCGCCGCGCCGGTCTCGCCGCGGTCACCGGCGAGCACTACGAAGGCGGGCACTGGCTCGGCAGCTTCGCGGTCTACCTGGTGACGCGGCGTGGCCTCGAACACGGTCGCTGAGTCGTTGCGATGCCTGCCGGGCGCCGTAGCATCCCGGCCATGGCCGACCTCGCCATCGATGAGACGGCGCTCGGCGTACTGCACAGCTCGTACGCGCGCTGTACGCGCTTCCTGCGCGAGGCCGCCGAAGAGGTCGGGCTGAAGGTCGAGTCCTGGCGCGGTGGACGACCGCGCAGCGAGGTGCTGTGGATCCCGCAACTTCGCATCCCGGACGTCGCGGTGCCGCGGCTGGTGGTGACGTGCCACGACGTGAACCCGCTGCTCCCCGACGGTCGTCCCTCCTGGAAGCGCTGGTGGCGGGCGCGACACTACGCGGCGCTGCTGCGCAAGGCATCGCAGCGGGCGTGGCGCGTCTGCTCGCCGTCGCGCGATGCCGCCGCCCGTGTCGCCGCAGCGCTGGGCACGCCGCCGCCGCGCGTGGTGCCGTGGTTCACGCCCGATGAGCTGACCCCCGGCGCGACAGAACACGACGCGGAACGGCTCGCCGCCTGGGGACTCGAGCAAGGCTACGTCCTCTATCTCGGCGCCTTCCGTCGCCACAAGAACTGGCAGACGGCTGCCCGCGCCTACGCCGGCCTGCCGGAGGATCTGCGCGCGAATCACCCGCTCGTGCTCGCCGGCAACAGGCGGCGGGCGGAGGGCGAAATCGATCCGCTGCTCGAAGCGCTCGGGATCCGGGCCCACTTCGTCTCGGACCTGGCCGACGTGGACCTGCCTTCGCTCTATCGCGGCGCGCGCGCGTTCGTGTTCCCGTCGCGCCTCGAGGGCTTCGGCCTGCCGCCGCTCGAGGCCCAGGCCTGCGGCGTCCCGGTCGTCGCCTCGAACACCACCTCGCTGCCCGAGGTTCTCGGCGCCGGCGCCGCCCTGCTCGATCCCGACGACGTGGCCGGCTTCACCGCGGCGCTGACCGCGCTGCTCGCCGACTCCACCGTTCATGCGGCAGCATCTGCATCGGCGCTGGCGAACGCGGGACGCTTCTCGCGCCGCGCCACCGGCACCGCGATGCGAGCTTTGCTCGAGCAGTGAAACAGCAGCAGGATCTCGACGGCGTGCCAGGGCTCGAGGCCACCCGGCGGCGGGTACAGAATCAGGCGCTCGCCTTCCTGCGCGAGATCCTCGACGCCAATCGCGACAACGCCGCACTCGTGCTCGATCATGCCGAGGCGACGATCCTGACCGCCTGCCAGGAGCTCGAACTGCAGGAACTGGTGACAGAGCGAGATGCCCGCGAACACGGCGCTGTTCGGGATCGCGCACGAGAAGTTGCTCGGGCCGTTCTGCGGCAGGGCAAGCCGGATCGCCTCCTGGCTCGCGAGCTGATCGCAGCCCGGCAGGGCGTTCTGCCACAGCCACGTCAGCGGCACGTGTAACTGACGATCGGTGCCCTTTGACCGCGGTCGCCATGCGTCGCGGGCGAACTTCGCGGCGCCGCCGGCACGAGGCTGTGGCTACTGCACGGGCACGACGATCGGTCGGCCGGTGCCGCCGGCCTCGAGTTCCACCGTGTGGTAGACCCGTTCGTGACCCGGCACCTCGACGCGTACGAGCCACGAACCGGGAGCCATCGGTAGCGTGAAGTGCAGCGTCGAGGAGCGGCCGCGGTGCACCTGCGGGCCGTCGGGCGCGTGGATCGCGTACTCGCAGACCTCGTTGGTGCCGCCAACGGGGATCGGCGGCGGAGCGCCGCGCGGCAGTCGCACGGCGAACTCCTGTTCGAAGCCGCGTTCGCAGCGCAGCTGGATCGTGCGATCCTCACCGTCCGCGATCTCGACGTCGTGCACGCCGGGTCCGAGGTCGCCGCCCGAGACGAACAGCCGGTAGTTGCCCGGCGCGCGCCGCTGCCAGACCAGCGTGTCGCCCTCCTTTCGCGGCGACCACGGGCCATCGAGGCCGTCGGGTCGCACGAGCGTCGCCTCGCCGTCACGGATCGGCGCACCGTCGGTGCAGACCAGCCGCACGCGCAGCGTGCCGGGGTCGGGCAGAACGAGGTCGCCGAGGTCGAGTTGCTGGCCGGGCGCGAGGTCGAACGGGCCCGGGTGCGGGTCCCCGCCCGGCAACCGGCGCAGGAAGTAGCTGCCGGCCGGCAGGCCGACGAACGCGAACACGCCGTCCTCGGCGATCACGATGCGGCGGGCCTCGTGCCAGTCGAGCCGACAGAGTTGCGCGATCGGTGCTCCCACCGGGATGCCGCGTCGATCGACGATACGGCCGCGGAGGGTTGCCGTGGGCAGATGGTCGGCGTCGACGCGCAGCGACACTTCCTCGCCCGTTGCCTCGATCGCGGACCATCGCCCGGCAGGGAAGCGATCGACCCGATCGTCGCCGCTGCCGGGCGGACGCGGTGCGTAGGCGGTGACGTGCAGTCCGACTGCGCGCGCCTGATGCGGCAACACGATCCGGCCGTCGGCACCGGTGCGCTGCCGTTCGAGGTCGCCGAAGCGGATGTTCGCGCGATCGTGCACGTCGACCCAGACGGCCCAGTCCGCGAGCGGTTCGTCGTTCGGGCCGAGCAGGCGCAGCGGCAGATCGGCGCGCCGCGCCACCACGAAGTCGCGCTGCTGCGCCTCGGCGCCGAGCAGCGTGACCGTCTCGCGCTGGCCGAGCGGATCCTCGATCCGCAGCTGGTCGTCGAGGCGAGCGCCGAGCTGCACGCGATGCTCCCCGGGCAGGAGGCCCCACAGCCGATAGCTGCCGTCGGCGGCGGTGACCGCCGTCACGCTGCCGACGAGGTGGCCGAGCCCGCCCTCGAACTGGCCGAGATCCTTCGAGCCGCGCCATTCGGCGAGGATCGGCAGGCCTGCGAACGGTTGCCCCGCCTCGTCGCGCACGGTGCCGAACAGCTCGGGCCCCGGCCGCAGCACGAGGTCGCAGCGGTTGGCGGACCATGCCGACACCGTCATCGTCGTGATCGCGACGCCCGAAGGCCCGTCCACGGATCCGCGTGCCATCACGAGCGTGTCGCCTTCCGGCACCTCGTCGGTCTCGAAGTGACCCGCTGCGTCACACCGCAGCAGGAACGACTCGCGGTCGAGGCCGTCGCCGTGTTCGCGCCCCTGCCGGCCGCGCATGCCCTCGGGATGCTTACGGCAGTCCTCGTCGACGGCGATGACGACGCGCGCGAACGGCACGGGCGCGCCGCCCGGATCGCGAACGTCGCCGCTCAGCGCGAACCCCGGCGCGCCGGGGCAACGTCCGGCGCAGCATCTCCATGCCGCGCGCGATCTGCGTCCGCACGGTCGCGGGTTTGCGTCGTGTCACCTCGGCGATTGCCGCGTTGTCGAGGCCGTGTTCCACCTGGAGCAGCAGCACTTCGCGGTACGGTTCGGGCAGGCCGCGCAGCGCGCGACGAAGGTGCTCGCGGAACTCGGATCGCTCGGCCGCGCCGGCGGGGTCGATGCCCTCCCGCACCGCTGTCGCCGCGAGCGTGCGAGCGTCCTGGCGGCGCTCGTGGCGCGCGGTGTTGGCGAGGATGCCGAGCAGCCAGGGCAGAACCGGCTGCGCCGGATCGTAGCGGTGTCTGTGCTCGATCGCCTTCAGGAACGTCGTCTGCAGCAGGTCCTCGGCCGCGTGCGTGTTCTTCGTCAGGTAGCGTGCGACGCGCAGCAGTTCGCCGGCGGTGCCGTCGAACACCTCGGCGAGGCTCGCAGGGTCGCCGCTCTGTCGGAAGCGGGCGAAGCGGTCGTCGAGGGTGGAGCGGGGCATGTCTGTCGGTTCCTTTGCAGAACCGGGCCGTGCGCTACGGAGATTATCGAATCGATCGATTACTGCCGCCCTGGCCGACGAGATCGCCAGCGCCACTCGCGTCGACGTCGACCGCTGGACCGATTCGCATCCTCGACGCCCGGCACGTGGGGGCGAGGGGCGACGGGGCTCATTTGGCGATCAGGAAGTGGCAGACGTCGCGGCGCGGGCAACCCTCGAAGTCGTGAGCGGGCGAAGCGTCACGCCCCGGACCTCGCCCGACCGCGACGCCAGCCACGGCGCTTGACCTCGTCCTCGGCGCGCTGGAGCGTAGCGGCATGCTCCACCTCCTGAGACGGCTCCGGCGCTCCCTGCTGCAGCAGAAGGCCCTGCGCTCCTACTGCCTCTACGCCCTCGGCGAGGTCCTGCTGGTGGTGATCGGCATCCTGATCGCGCTGCAGATCAACAACTGGAACAACGACCGCGTCGATCGGCGCAGCGAGGCCAAGTACCTCGAGAACCTCGAACGCGACCTGCGCGAGCAGCTGCGCATCACGACCGCACAGATCGACTACGAGGAGTCGGTCATCCGCCCGCGACCTACGCGGTGATCGGCCCGGGCTGCAGCAGTAGCCTCGGTGAGACACACCTGGTCCCGCAGAACTGGCCACACATCGGCACCACGTTCCGGATGGACGCGGACAACCTGCCGCAGGGCATGGCGTTCCTCGTCCACGGCTTCAGCAACACCGCCTGGGCCCTCGGCGCACTTCCGGCACCGCTCGATGGGTTCGGGATGCCAGGTTGCACGGCGCGTGTGAGCGTCGACGCGATCGAATTCCTCGCCGGCGCCGGGAACACAGCGACGTGGACGCTCGCCGTGCCGAACGCACCGGAACTGCTCGGTCTGCGATGGTACCAGCAGGCGCTCGTGCCCGATCCGGGGTTCAACGCCGCCGGACTCGTCGCGTCGCAGGCGCGCATCCTGGTGGTCGGCAACCAGTAGTGGCCCGGCCTCGCGCCCCGGTCAACCGACTCCGAGCACGCGGCTCCATCCCGGGTCCGGTTTCACGAACTCCCCGTTCCGCCGCCGAACCTCGGCCTCGGCGTTGGCCGCGATCCCGATACAGCGATCCCGCGATTCGCCGCAGCCTGGGCCAGTCGTACGACAGTCCGGCGCAATCGCTGCCGTTGCAGGCCCGATGAGCCCGGACGAAGTTGTGGCCGACATCACGGGGATAGCGCGACCACGACAGGAAGGGGATAGGACAACGACTGCACCCTTCTCGCGCCGCGCCCGGGCACCGCGATGCGGGCCTTGCTCGATGAGTGAAACAACCCACCGCGATCGGGCTGAGCTGGCGCCGCGATGACCGAACCCACCGCAGAGGATTCGATCGAGCGGCTGCTTGCCGATTCAGGTTGGATCAGGTCCGGTCCATGTGCGCTCGCGCATGACTTCACGGAACGAGCGTTCCCGTCCCGTCTGCGCAGGTTGGAGGTCAGTGATCGCACGGAGATAGTCTCTCGCGGATCGTCCGCGGATCGGCGCAGCCCGTCCCGGTGACAGGTCCTCCTCGGGAATGTAGAAGCACCCCGCAGCCGAGTACGGCGGTAGGTGGAGCCCAGCCTCTTTGGCCAGAACCGCGCGCACGTTCTCCCAGCCACCTTCGAGGTCGCTCGCGAGACTCGGCGCCAGGTGGGAGGGCGGCATCACCACGACGGTCTTCCTGAGCAGGTTCTCGCGGCGCAGCATGTCGACCTCAGTTCGCAGACCGCGCGATGTTCCGGGAAAGAGCAGGACGCACCGGCTCGCGTGCGCCAGCCGTCGCGTGGGATCGAGCCAGCCATCGGCGGGAAATGAAAGCTCGACGATCTGGCCCGATGGTGCGGCGAGCGTCCGTTCCGATCCGATCATGATCGCGCCGCCAAACTGTCGCAGGTTCTCTGTGATGATCCTGAGCAACGGGGTGCCGGCTTCGGGATACCGGTCACCGCCACTGAGCGGTGACCCCATCCGCATGCCTCGCTCTTTGTCCGGCGTTCGCGCTACCCAACTCTCACGATAGCTGCGCAACACGAGGATCGGAGGCGTGGTCCGCGCGATTGCGGCGACTCGCGCCGCCAATTGCAGGAGTAGCGCGACTGTCGGGAACATGAGCCCGGAGAAAACGAAGGAGCCACCGAACAACCCCCATTGAGCGGGCGGACCAAACCCGAGATCCGCGGTCACCCCAAAGAAGATCGGGAAGAACGCGAGCGAACATAGCAACGCGAGCGTGGCAAGGCTGAGAACGAACGCGAGCAGCCGCAGCGTGCGTGCAAGCAGCCTGATCCCCAGCACATGCACAATCCCGATGTCGTTGGATTCACCCTTGGGCTTCATTCGAGTTGTTACCTATCGATAGGTTCCAACAAGGGTGCAGCCCGTCCAGACAAAAGGGGAGTCGACCGGAAGCGGAGTGACAATGGGGAGTCACTTCTCAGGTGAATCTCCGAGGCGTGCGACAGTTTCCAGGCGCGTCGTTCCTTGGGTCGGCGCTGCCAACGCCGCCCCCTTCTCGCGCCGCGCCACGGGCACCGCGATGCGGGCGTTGCTCGAGGAGTGACTGCCCCACCGCGATCGGGCTAAGCTGGCGCCGCGATGACCGAGCCCGCCGCACAGGATCCGATCGAGCGGCTGCTTGCCGATGTGATCGACCTGCCGGCGGACGAGCAGGCCACGGCCGTGGCACGTCTCGCCGCGGAACACCCCGAACTGGCCTCTGAACTACGGGCCCGGCACGCCTGCTTCCTGCGGCTGCAGGACACCGGCGCATCGTCGACCACGTTGGCCGGCACGCGGTTCGGCGAGTTCGATCTGCTGCGCGAGCTGGGTCGCGGCGGCATGGGCGTGGTCTACCTCGCCAAGCAGCGTCGCGCCGGCCAGGAACGGCTCGTCGCGCTCAAGCTGGTGCGCGATCGCGGCCTCATCGGTTCGGGCGCGCACGAGCGCCTGCGCCGCGAGGCCGCGGCTTCGTTCAGCCTCGACGACCCGGGCCTGTGTCCGGTGCTCGATGCCGGCGAGGTCGATGGCGTGCCGTGGCTGGCGATGCGCTACATCGAGGGCCGCACGCTGGCCTGGCACATCCGGGACGCAAGGGAGAACGGCGCGTCGGAGCTGTTCGAGTTCATGACTGCGAACGGAACATCGGCGACCGGCACCAACGCGACGTCTGCCGGCGTCCGCCACGCCGCGGCGCTCGCCATCGGTGAAGCCCTGGCCCGCTCGCTGCACGTCGCCCACGAGGCCGGTTTCGTGCACCGCGACGTCAAGCCGGGCAACGTGATGATCACGCCCGAGGGGCGCCCCGTGCTGCTCGACTTCGGCCTCGTTCGGCACGAGCAGCAGGACCACTCGTTGACCGCCACCGGCGAGACGCTCGGCACGCCGGCCTACATGGCGCCGGAGCAGATCGACGGCGCCGGCCGGGCAGGACGGACTGCCGACGTGTATTCGTTGGCCGCGACGCTGTTCGAGGCGGTCGCGTTCGAGCCACCGTTCACCGGTCGGACGCGACAGGAACTGTTCCGTTCGATCCTGCACGAGGACCCCGCCGACCTGCGCCGTCTGGCACCGGCGGCGCCGCGCGATCTGCAGGTCGTGTTGGCGACGGCGCTGGCGCGCGAACCCGGTCGTCGCTACGCCACCGCACTCGAGTTCGCGCTCGAGCTCGGGCGCGTCCGCCGCGCCGAGCCGATCCTGACGCGACCGCCCGGCCCGTTGCGCCGGCTGTCGTTGTGGTGCGCGCGCAACCCGCTCGCCGGCGCGCTCGTCGGCGCCTTGACCGTGGCCCTGATCGCCGTCGTCTACGCTTTCATCGAGGTCCGCGCGCAAGAGGCGCATGCCACCATGAGCCTGCAGTCGGCGCGCCGCGCGGTCGGCGAGCTGATCCGCGTGCAACAGGAGGAACTCGACGGTGTGCCATGGCTCGAGGACACGCGACGCCGGCTGCAGAATCAGGCGCTCTCCTTCCTGCGCGAGTTCCTCACCGCCAATCGCGGCAACGCCGGGCTCGCGCTCGACCACGCCGAGGCGACGATCCTCGCCGCCAACCTCGAACTCTCGCTCGGCCGCCCCGAGGTCGCCGCTGAGCTACACGCCGATGCGGTCGCCGGCCTGTCGGCGATCGAGCCCGACGACGGCGGCGCCGTGCGCGGCGCCTGCAGCATGCTCGCCGGCGACCTCGCCGCACAGAAGGGAGACTCGCGGGCGGCGGCCCTGGCCTTCGCCAACGCGGCCGACGCCCTGTTGCGCAGGCCGCGCGGCGAGGGTGACCTGATCGCGGCGATCCGCGCGCTGCGCCGCGACAGCGCGATGCTCGAACGCTGCAACGATCGCGACGCCGCCTTCGCCGCGCTCGACCGCGCCATCGCCATTCGCGAACAACACATCGACGCCCTGTCCCCACGGCTCGAGCTCGGCACTGCAGCCGTGCTCAGCCAGCGCGCCAGGCTCCGGCTCGAGGCCGGCGACGATGCCGAAGCCGATGCGGACTGCGCCGCCGCCACCGAGCTGTTACGGGCGCGGCTGCTGAGCGACCCGCACGACCGCCATGCCAGGAAGGCGCTGGCCGACAACCTGATGGCCCACACGCGGATTCATCGCGCGCTCGGCCGCGCCGAAGAGCAGCGTGCGGCGCTGCTCGAAGCCGAGGAGTGCTATGCCGCGCTCGCCGCCGCCTTCCCCGGCACACCGGCGCATCGTTTCGACCTCGCGAGCGTGGCGATGAACCGGGCGCAGCTGCTCGACGTCGACGGCGACCGCGATCGGAGCCTGGCCGAATACGGCCGTGCGCGCCGCCTGTTCGACGGTTTGACCGCGGACTACCCAGAGAACGTCGACTACCGCTTCGAGCTGGCCAACTGCATGCTGAAGCTCGGGCAGTTCCATCGCGACGACGCGACTGCAGCCAGGAAGTGTTACCAGGCGGCGCTCGACCACGCGCTGGCGCTCGTCGCCGACCACCCGGATGCGGCCGAGAATCGCTTCCTCGCCAGCCAGGCGGCGATGTGCGAGGCCAACATCATCGCCGCCGTCGACGCGAAACGGGCGGCTGAGTGCTACCGGATCGCACGCGAGCAGGTGACGGCTCTCCTCGAGCTGCGACCCGATGACCGGCGGCCCGCCACCATGCAGGCAGCCATCCTGTTCAACGAAGGGATGATGTTGGCCGAGCAGGGCAGCTACGACGTCGCCGTGGCGAAGCTGACCGAGGCGCGCGACCTCAGCCTGCGCTGCGTCCGCGCCGCGCCGTCGGACCTGCGCCGTCTGATGGAGCTGCTCCAATTCGGCGTGACCACGTGCCATGTGTTCGAGGCTGCGCGGCCGGACCAGGCTCACGCCACCTGGTCCGAGCTCGAGCGGACATGGCTCGAACAGCCCGAGGCGATGCGCGACCGACTGAACGCGTTCGGCATGTCCGAACCCGACCTCTGCATGCTGGCCCGCGGCGCGGCCGCCGCCGCCGTTCGGGCCGGGGCGCCGGACGCCACTCGGCAGCTCGAGGCTGCGCATGCCCGACTGCTGGCATGCGTCGCGCAATACCCGCCTCACTCCTCCCTGCTGACCGAGCTCGCGCTCCTGCTCGTCGACCTCGTGCCCGACGCCGCGTCACCGTCGGCGGCGAAGGAGGAACTCGCGGCCGTGCTGCGCGACTGGCCCGACGACCAGCAGCCGTCGCACCTCGACCGCGCCCGGCTGGCTCGCGTCAGGTCCGGGCTCGAGCTGGCGATCGGCGACGACGCCCGCGCCCGCGAACGGCTGCGACGGCTACTCGAGTAGCGCGTCGGGATCCTCGCGCTCCGCCAACAGCTGGCCGAGTTCGCCGCGCTGCAGCCGCTGCACCAGGCCCGCGAGCCGGAGCACGGCGCGGTTGAAGCGCATGCGCGCGGTGTTGGCCGAGGCCCCGAGCTCGGCACCGACGTCGGCGAACTCGCGCTCTTCGAAGGTGCGCATCATGATCAGCCGCCGCTCGTCGTCCGGCAGGAACTCGAGGCCGACGCGCATCCAGGCCAGCTCTTCGGCTCGCGCCGCCGCCGCGTCGGGCGGCGTCATCGCCAACCCGCCGGTGAGGTCGAGCCGGGCCCGGCTGGCATCGGCTTCGCTCATCGTCAGCCCCCGCGGCCGGCGCTCCGCCTGCCGCGCCCGGTCGATGATCTGGTGGCGAATCATGCGCGCCAGCAGCGCCCGGAATTGTCCGCGATCGCCGACGATGAAGCGCGGCGCGTAGTCCATGGCATGCAGCATCAGGTCCTGCACGCCATCGACGGTCTCCTCGAGGCCCCGCACGACCGGACCTCGCCCGCGGCGCAGCTGCCGCTCGACCCAATCGCGGTCGCGATCGACGAGGGTCAGCAGCGCGTCGCGATCGCCTTCGTACCAGAGGCGCAGCAGCCGGGCGGTGTCGTCGGGAGGGGGCATCGGGGTCGGAATGCTAACCGCGTCCATCGCGGGCCATCTGCAACGAACCGGCCTGCCGCCGCCGGGCGTGACTTTTTGTGTGCGGTCGAGCCGCCGCCGTCGCTCAGCGAGGCGAGGCACACGCAATGACAGGTTCTAAGATCCCCTTCGTCGGCCGCCGCTCGGCGACCCTTCTCGCGGCCGCGGCCGCATTCCTGATGACCCTCTCCGCGCCGCGGGCGCAGGACCACGTCGGCTGGGCGTGGGTGAATCCGGTCGGGCAGGGCGCGACGTTCACCCCGCAGGTCCAATACCAATACAGCTCGTCCGGAGCCGCGATCACCGTCACGCGCGTGACCGGCACGCAGCACTCGTTCCTGGTCGCGATGCCGGGTCTCGGCAGCGGCTTCGGCGTGCCGCAGGCCGTGGCCTACGGCGGCAACCACACCGCGATCGTCACCAGCTGGGTGAGCTTCAACTCGAACCTGCTGATCGGTGTCGCGGTCTACGACCCCAGCGGGGCGCCGGCCGCCGACGGCAGGTTCGCCGTGCGCTATCGCGACGGCGGCGACCCGGCCGCCCGACAGGCCTACGTGTTCGCCGACGATCCGACGCGCCAGAGCTACACGCCACCGCCGCAGTACTCGTGGAACGGCAACCGCGCCGACCCGACGATCACCAAGCTCGGCGTCGGCCGCTACCGCGTGGTGTTGCCCGGTCTGGCCAACGGCAACGCGGGCGAGGCCGGCAACGTCCAGGTGACACCGTACCTGATGGCACCGCTGCGCGCGAAGGTCGAGCAGTGGTCCGACTCCGGCAACGACCTGCACGTCGTCGTCCGCTGCACGGACCACGCCGGCGCCGCCAAGGACGGCCCGTTCATGCTGTCGTACGCGCAGACCGCCGCGCCGATCGCCGCCACCTCGGGTTCGGGCGCACACCTGCTCGCCGATCGCATCAGCACCGCGCACTACACGCCAGACCCGCGCTTCGCCGACGGCAATGGCCGCGAAGGACCCGCCGATGCCGAGACCATCGATCGTCTCGACATCGGTCGCTACCGCGTCTCGCTGCCGAACGTGGCGCCGAGCGCGAGCTCGACCGCGCAGGCCACGGGCTTCGGCGCCGACGACACCTACGCCACGATCGAGAGCTGGGTCGGCAACGGCTGCGGCGGCACCTACGTGAACGTCCGCACCTACTCCGCCGCCGGCGTCCCGACCGACGCACCGTTCTCGCTGCTCTACCTGACCGACCGACCGGCGGCGGCGCAGGAGGTGGCGTGGGCCTGGGTCGATCCGGCCGGCCAAGGCGCGACGTTCACGCCGTGGGCACCGCGCCAGTTCTCGACGTCGGGCACGCCGATCACGGTCACGCGCGATCTCGTGCAGCGGAACAAGTTCATCGTCAACTTCCACGGCTTCACGGGTACCGGCGGCGCCGTGCACGCCTCGGCCTACGGCGGCGCCCACACCGCGGTCGTCAACACCTGGTTCCCGTACAACAACGAGATCCGCGCCGTCGTCGAGCTGTTCGATCCGTCGGGGGCGGCCGCCAACGACAGGGCGTTCACGGTCGCCTTCCGCCGCGGTGGCAACCGCGACGATCGCGAGGCCTACGTCTGGGCCGATCAACCGTCGGCGGCCAGCTACACCCCGCAGTCCGGCTACGCGTGGAACGCCGACCGCGGCGCGATCGCGATCACCCGCCCGGGCATCGGGATCTACGACGTTCGCTTGCCCGGACTCGACACCACGGGCCTCGCCGAACGCGGTCACGTCCAGGTGACGCCGTACTCGCAGAACGGCCTGCGCGCAAAGGTCGACTACTGGCTGCCGAGCGGCGCCGACCTGCTGGTCCGCGTCCGCACCTTCGATCTCGCCGGCACGCCGACCGACGGCCGGTTCGTGCTGAGCTACAACGAGAAGGCGGCGCCGATCGCCGCCGATACCGGCTCGGGCGGCCACGTCTGGGCCAACGATGCGACGTCCGCGCTCTACACGCCGCACCCGAACTACACCGACAGCAATGGCCTCTACGGCGCGGCCAACGCCGAGACCGTCGCCCATCTCGGGCTCGGTCACTATCGCGTGACGTTCCCGAACCTCGACCCGACCGCGCGCTACACCGCGCAGGTCACCGCCTACGGCAACAGCCCGCACTACGCCTCGATCATCGACATGACGCCGAGCGCCGGCGGGCTCGCCGCCGACGTCTTCACCTACGACGCCGCGGGTCAGCTGCGCGACACCCGCTTCGACCTGCTGATGCTGACGAACGCACCGGCGCGCAGCGGCCGGCCGGCACTCACCGATCCCTACGGCACCGGCTGCCACGGCATGGTGCTGACGTCACAGGGCGGCCCGATCTCGTGCACCGACTGGCGCCTCGATCTGAACGGCCTGCCGACGAGCACGTATCTCGTCTTCCTGCAGTTCGACCTCTCGCCCGCGAGCACGCCGCTCGGCGTCGGCGCTCCGGGTTGCTCGAACTACACCCACGGCTTCGCCACCATATTGCTGCTGCCACCGCTCGGCAGCCCGGCCTACGGCCTGCCGATTCCGCCGGGCTTCACCGGGCTCGGCATCTACGCGCAGGGCCTGGCCTACGCGCCCGGGGTCAACGCGCTGTCGCTGGCGTCGAGCAACGGCCTGCTCGGCGTGATCGGCGACCGCTGAGCGGGTGCCGGTGCGCCGGCGGGCGATTCATCATCTCGGTTCGGCAGTCATGCGTCGCAGTTCGATCGTTCCCCACAGCGGCGCGCTGGCGTCGTGCAGCGTGCGTTCGGCGTAGCCGCCATCGTCCGTCGCCAGCTCGCGCAGGCGGTAGGCGCCGTGCCGATAGGCGAAGGTCGCGCCGTCGTCCTCGTAGAGCCGACACCTGCCCGGCGCGGTGCCGTAGTGGCGGAGTTCGATCTTGCCGCCCACCGCCGCGCGTGTGCGCGACGCGGCCGCGGCGAGCATCGGGATCAGCGCGCCATCGCGGACGAACATCGGCGGCAGGTCGCCGGTCTGCTGCGCCGTCACCGTGAACGCCGCCTCGCCGCCACCGGCGCGTTCGCCGGTGTGGAAGTCGAACCAGGTGCCGGCGGGCAGCCGCACCCGACGCTCGGTGAAGTCATCGAGGAACGGAGCGACGAGGATGTCGGGACCGAAACAGAACAGGCTGTTGTCCTCGCGGAAGTGCTCGCCGTCGGCGGCGGGATCCACGGCCTCGGCGGTTCCGGCCTGGTCCGTCATCAACAGGGTCGAACCGATCGGCGGGATACCGTCGAAGTGGTAGCGCGCGAATGCCGTGTAGAGGTAGGGCAACAGGCGCATGCGCAGCCGGATCGTGCGGCGGATCGCATCGGTGGCCGCGGGGAAGCTCCACGGCCTGGTGCCGCTGGCCCAGGCGTTGAGCTGGGCCAGCGGTGACAGACACGCGGTATGCATACGGTTGATCCACTCGCGTTCGCCGTCGGCGCTGCGGATCTCGGGACACCAGAGCACGCCGGCGAAGCTCGCCGACGACAGCCCGGTGACGTACTCGGCGTGGCCATAGGAGTCGGAGTAGATCGCGAACGGATGGGCCGACGCGGCGCCGTTGCTGGCGCGGACCAGCGACCAGGTGCGCCGGTCGCCGGGTTCGAACAGACCGCGCTGCAGCATCTGCTGCAGCTGCATCCCGTAGATCTGCCGCATCGTCTCGGCGGCGGTGCCGGACGGGAACGTCGCGTGATCGGGCCACAGCCACTGGTCGTAGCCGTCGACCTCGTCGACCTTGTAGCCCGAGATGCCGATGTCGAAGTGGGCGCGACGGTGCTGCTCGAGCAGCACGCGGCGCGCCGCGGCCAGCGTGTAGTCAGGGACGATGCCGAGCCACACCAGATGCGATCCCGACAGCGGCAGGAGCTCCGGGTAGATCGGTGCCTGCTGCGAGACGTAGGGATTGACCCAGAGGTTGAGCCGGATGCCCTGCTCGAGCAGGCGCGCGGTGAAGGCCTGCGGGTCGGGGAAGCGCTTCGGCTGCCACTCGAAGGTGCAGGGATAGGACTTCGTCTGCCAGCCCGGCTCGAGGCCGATGACGTCGACGGGGATGTCGTGGGCTTTGAACTCGGCGATCTCGCGCTCGACCTCGGCGGCCGAGTACTTCGCCGGCGTGCGATGCCAGAAGCCGAGCCCCCACAGCGGCGGCATCGCGCCACCGCCGGCGAACAGGTTGTAGCGGGCAACTGTGTCCCGCAGGTTGGCGCCGGCGAAGGCCACGAGGCGCAGACCCTCGGCGTGCAGGCTCGCCTCGACCGCGTCACCGGGCGGCTGCGCCAGCCACGGACCCGGCTGCGGCTCATCGGACGGCGGGTTGCGGTCGACCTCGGGCGGGTTGCGCGGCGAGTCGCGGCGGTTGCCGACCTGCACGTAGACCTTGAGATAGCGCGCGGTGTCGAACAGCACACCGTAGCCGCGGCTCGAGACGTAGAACGGCACCGGCGCATGGGTGCGGCCGCCGCCCTTGTTGAAGTGGTCGACCTTCAGCTCGAGGATGCGGTGGCTCTGCAGCGTGCGGTCGAATTGCAGGCCGAAGCCGAAGATCCGTTCGCCCGGCAGCGTCGGGATGCGCACCGAGATCCGCCCATCGGCATGAACACGGGCCCGCGCCTGCTGCAGCGCGGTGGCCAATGGCAGCCCGGGCAACGCCACGAGGGCGTCGAGCCGCGGCGGTGCGGCGGCGAGATCGCTGTAGCGCCGTTCGCCATCGGCCTTGCCGATGGTCGCGGCGTGGACGCCGTGGGCGAGTTCGACCCAGCCTTCGATCGGCCGCATGTCGGTGAGATCGCCGTGGACCTGGGCCGCGAGCGACGCGGTCAGCACGGCGAGCGCGGGCGCGCTGCGGAATGGCATCCGCGCAACGTTACGCGCGCCGTGGTCGTCGGGCCACCGACCGCTGCGGCCTCAATCGCCGAGCCGTGAAGCGAAGTACCAGCGGTGGCCCTCGGGATCGCACGCGCCGTAGCGTCGGTCGCCGTACGGCTGGTCGGCCGGCTCCTCGATGATCTCCGCGCCGGCCGCACGCGCGCGCTCGCAGTGGGCGCCGACGTCGTCGACGTAGACGTAGAGGCTGCTCGTCGTGTGACCGAGGTTCCTCGGATTGCGGAAGTCGGCGCCCGGTGTGCCCATCATCACCACGCCTTCGGCGAGCGCCATCTCGGCGTGCATCACCTTGCCGTCCGGGCCGCGCATCGCGTGCCGCTCGACGAGGCCGAAGGCGCGCGCCAGCCAGGCCAACATGGCGCCGGTGTCCTCGTAGTTGAGATAGGGTGAGATGCGCGGGTATCCGGGCGGCGGATTCGTGGCCATCGATCTGTTCTCGGTTCGGGTTCGGCCGGCGGAACGTCCGCCACCGGTCGGAGCCGAGACTACGGTGCCGGGACCGAATCGCACCGGTGCGATTTGGTCCTGGCACCGTTGCCCGCGCTTGTCGCGGCCGCGCCGAGACGTTGAAGTGGGATCGATGAGAACCTGCCCGGCCTTCGCCTTCGCCCTCGCCGCCTGTGCGACCGCCCCGCCGATGCCGTCATTCCTGCGCGTATCGACGACCTGGACGATCGACTCGCTGGCCCTCGGCGAGACCCGGCGCATCTGCGTCTACACCCCGCCCGGTTATGCCGAGGATGCGACGGCGCGCTTCCCGGTGCTCTACATGCCCGACGGCGGCATCGACGAAGACTTCGTGCATGTCGCCGAGGTCGTCCACTTCGGCATCGCGTGGGGTCTGCTGCGACCGGTGCTCGTCGTCGGGATCGAGAACACCGAGCGCCGGCGCGACCTGACCGGGCCGACCGAGATCGCCTCGGACCTGGAGATCGCGCCGCGCGTCGGCGGCTCGGCGACGTTCCGCGCCTTTCTGCGCGACGAGCTGATCCCGACGATCGAGGCCCGCTACCGCACCGACGGCGAACGTGCGATCGTCGGCGAATCACTCGCCGGCCTGTTCGTCGTCGAGACGTTTCTGCTCGCGCCCGACCTGTTCACGACCTGCATCGCGATCAGCCCGAGCCTGTGGTGGAACGATCACGGCGCCGTGCGCGAAGCCGAGCGATGCCTGCGCGCCGGACCTGACCGGCGCGGCACGCTCTATCTCACCAACGCCGACGAGGACGACATCGCACCGTTCGTGGCCGAACTCGCGACGATCGTGGCGCGCGCGGCGCCGGCGGTGGCGCTGATCCACGAGCCGATGCCCACGCAGTTCCACGACACGGTCTTCCGGGCCGCAGCACCGAAGGCGTTGCGCACCGTGTTCGCGCCGCGGTGATGTACGTACTGTGCCAGGACCA
>JAGQRA010000445.1 GCA_020425885.1 Planctomycetota bacterium
CGAGCAGGCCGCGCTGCACCTCGGCGACGGCGTCATCCGGGTCAAGAACCTGGCGCTGGCCGACCGCTCCGATCTCGGCCGTGATCTGTTCGCCGCCGACGAGCTGTTGCTGACGATCGACACCGGCGAGCTGCTGCGCCGCCGGTTCGTCATCGACGAGATCAAGGCGGTGAAGGCGCGCTCCGGGACCCGGCGCGACACCCCTGGCGTGGTGCTGCCGGGCGCGCCCGAGCCGGAGCCGGAGCCGGGTGCCGAGGGCGTGCCGACGCTCGAGGACTACCTCGAGGAGTTCGAGCTGTGGCGGCAGCGGCTCGAGCAGGCGCGGCAGTGGCTCGACGTCATCTACCCCGATGAGGAAGAGGCGGGCCTGCCGCAGACCGCCGAGGAGATCGAGGCCGATCGGCAGCGGCAGCTCGAGCAGCTCGGTTACGCCGGCGTCATCGCCAGCCATCTGTTCGGCGACGAGCCGTCGGTGCTGATCCGGAAGATCGACATCGAAGGCATCACCTGGACGCACGACGGCATCCAGGAGCAGCTCGCGCTGCGGTTGCGCGACGTGTCGTCCGATCCGGCCCTGTTCGGCAAGGCGCCGAGCGTCGAACTCGCCACCGCATCGCCGACCTTCGCGCTCGGCTTCGGCGGCGCCGAGGGCGGCGGGTCGGGGATCGGCATGACGTTGGCGATGTGCGGACTCAGCGTCGACGGTCTGCTGTCGGGCGTGCGCATCAAGGGCGAGAACCCGTTGCGCGGCGGCACCCTCGACTTCGAATGCCGCGGCTCGCTGCAATCGCCGGCCGGCCGCGGCATGACCCTGGATCTGCCGCTGGCGTTGACCCTGCGCGACGCCACGTTCGCCGTGCCGGGGACCGGTGCGACCCAGATCGCCGAGCTGGCCCTGCCGCTCGGGCTGCGCGGCAGCGTCACCAACCCGTCGGTGTTCTTCGAGCTCGGCAGCCTGCGCGACGCGCTGCTGGCGGTCGGCAAGAACGAGCTGGCGCGCCTCGTGCAGGACAACGTCGGCAAGCTGATCGGCGATGTGTCGGGCAAGCTGCCGACCGAGCTGCAGGGCATCATCGACCCGAACAAGAAGCCCGAGGAGATGGTCGATGCCGCCGTCGAGGCGGCGAAGCAGAAGCTCGCCGACGAGGCCAAGAAGGCGCAGCAGAAGGCCCAGGCCGAGCTCGAGGCCAAGGCGAAGAAGGAAGCCGAGAAGCTGCTGCCCGGGCTCGGCGGTCTGTTCGGCGGCAAGAAGAAGGAGTGACGGTGATGGAACGTCTCGACCGAACCGAACAACGCATCGTCGGCGTGCTGATCGAGAAGCAGCTCAGCGTGCCGGACAGCTACCCGCTGTCGGAGAACTCGCTGCTCGCCGGCTGCAACCAGACCAGCAACCGGGATCCGGCGATGGAGCTGATGCAGTTCCAGGTCGCCGGCGCCCTGATGGCGTTGCACGAGAAGGAATGGGTGGCGCGCGTCGAAGGTGGTGGGCGGGTGCCCCGCTATCGCCATCGGACCGAGGAACGACTCGGCGTGTCGGGCGACGCGTTGCCGGTGCTGGCCGAGCTGCTGCTGCGCGGACCGCAGGCGCCCGGCGCGCTGAAGCCGCGCGTCGCCCGCATGGGCTTTCACACCTCGGCCGATGGCGTCGAGGCCGTGCTGCGCGAGCTGGCCGCCTGCAAGCCGCCGCTCGTCGAGCAGCTGCCGCTCGGACATCGCGAACGCGATCAGCGCTGGCGGCATCTGATCGGCGACGGAACCGAGGGGCAGGCTGCGGGCGGCGGGGGCACGACCGCGGCGCCCGTCGCGGCGACTCCGGCTGCTGTCGCGCCGGTGCTGCGGACCTCGGCGGCCGACGACGATCTCGCCGCGCGCGTGCAGCGACTCGAGAGCCAGGTCGAGGAGCTTCAGCGCCTCGTCGACGAGCTGCGAGCTTCCGACCCCGGTACCTGATCCTCGGGTGTCCGATCCTTGATCGGCTGCTCCGGCGTCACCTTGGTCCCGGACCGCTCGCGGCCCGCATCGGTCTTGTCGAGATACTCGCGCTGCTGCTCTGCGGTGCGCGCACACCAGGCGGCATCGCGTTCGCCGAGCGCCAGGACGTAGGTCCAGCTGGCATCGAGCATGTCGCCGGCCGTGATCGTATGGGTGAAGGTCGCGCCGAAGCGGCCGTAGGCCCGCGTCGACCAGGTCGTGGGCTTCGGATTCTCCGGGCCTTCGAGACGCAGCACCGTCACCGCGCCAGCCTCGAACGGCAGCACCTGGGCGATCCACGCGCAGTCGGTCCAGACGTCGTTGTCGTGCGCGATCGCCGATTCGGGGCGCAGGTAGGCCGCCTTCGGGGCGTCCTTCTCGGCGAACTGCTGCAGGGCGCGGAACTGCTGTCCGGCGTGTTGCGGATCGCCGGCGAGTTGCAACTCGCTGCCGCATGGCCGCAGTCGAACGGCGAGGTCGATGGCGGTGACGTCGGCCGCGATCCGGCGCGCCCGCAGTGCCCGACGCTCGGTGGCGGCGACGGTGCCGTCCTCGATGCACCAGTCGATGTCGGCGACCTGCCAGCCCTTGCCGAAGTGATGCTCCGCGGCCGGGGTCCAGCCGACGAAGCGCAGGCTCTCGCCGTGATTGCAGTGCCAGAAGTCGAAGCGCTTGCCGTGCCAGCCGGTCTGGTTCCAGCCGATGAACAGGCCGCGGTGGTGGTCGAACTCACCGCCGGTTCCCTTGGTCAGCAGGCGTCCGTCGGGCGCGAAGACGTGGTGGAACACCTTGCTGGTGTCGCGGTGGTTGTCGGCATCGTGCGGCGTGCGCGCGATCCTGGCCACGAGCAGGCCGTCTTCGGTCCGGACCTCGTCGGGGTCAGGCTTCGGAGTGTCTTGGGAGGAGGCGATGCCGGCAAACAGCAGCACACACACCGGAAGGTCGAGTCGCACGGCGAGATGTTAGTGCCCTGCACGCGGCCGGCAAAGAACTCCGACTGCTGCTGCCGGGCCAAGCTATGGTCTCGTCAATGAAGCTCGCGGTGTACGCGCATCCGGACGATCTCGATGCCCTGCCCGACCATGGCGGGCTCGCCCGCCTGGCCGACCTCGGCATCGATGAGGTCGCGCTGGCCACCGGCTACCACGCCGGGCGTTGGCTCACTCCCTGGCACACCGGCGCGAGGGTTCGGTTTCTCGAGGACGGGGTCGTGCACTTCAGGCCGGGCTTTGACTACGGCGCGCTCAGGCCGGAGCCGTCGCGGTCGGTTCCGGCCAGCGGCCCGTCGCCGCTCGAGAAGCTGTGCGAGGACGCCGCCCGGGCACAGATCCGGGTGCGGGCGTGGAACGTGTTCACACACAACTCGAGGCTCGGTGCGATGCACCCCGAGTTCTGCGTCGAGAACGCCTTCGGCGATCGCTACCGCTACGCGCTGTGCCCGTCGCAACCGGCCGTGCAGCGCTACGTGCTCGGTCTCCTGCGCGATCTCGGCAGCCATGCCGGGCTCGCGACCGTCGAGCTCGAGGCGATCGGTTGGCTGGGATGGAAGCACGGCAGTCACCACGACAAGGCTTCGCTGCAACCACGCGGCTGGCTCGACCTCGCGCTCTCGCTGTGCTTCTGCCCGGCCTGTGAAGGCGTCGCGAAGGTCGCTGGCGGCAGCCTCGCCGAGGCCCGCGAGTGGGCGCGGGGTGCGATCCGGGACGCCATCGAACTCGGCGATGCGATGGCGCCGGTCGAACCGGAGCCGCCCGGCGACGTCATCTCGCTCGTCGGTGCCAGCCGCATCGCGACGATGCACGAACTCGGTCGCAGGGTGCGGGCCGAGGTCCGGCCAGGACTCGGCCTCGCGTTGCA
>JAGQRA010000446.1 GCA_020425885.1 Planctomycetota bacterium
CAACGGCTGGATCCAGCGGCCCGACCATCGCGGCTACGCCCCGCGCAGCAAGCGGTCGCCGTACGACGGTGGTGTGCGCACGCCGATCATCGTGTCATGGCCCGGCCGGTTGAGGCCAGGCCGCGATCCGGCGCTGGTCAGTTCGCTGGATCTCGCGCCCACGGTTCTCGAAGCGTGTGGAGCGACGACCATGGCCTCGCTGCCCGGCCACGACCTGGTGGCGGTGGCCGCCGGCCGCGAGCCGCCACGCGAGGAGGTCTGCGGCGAGATCTTCACCCACGATGTCGTCGACCTCGACGAGCCGGCAGCGAGCCTGCTCTACCGCTGGGTGGTGCGCGGCGAGTGGAAACTGATCGTGCCGCAGCGACCCGAGGATGCGGTCGAACTCTATCAGGTCGCGACGGACCCGATGGAACAGCACGATCTGGCCCGGGAGCAGCCGGCGCGGGTCGAGCTGTTGCGGCGTCGACTGGATCGGTGGTGGCCGGGAGGCGTGCGGCAGCCGCCGCGTTGAACAGGGCTCCCGCCGCGCTCAGCGGCAGTGCCCGAGCGCGAGCAGCGCGTAACACGTGCACAGCATGGGCTCACTCTCCATCCAGCGGCCGTTCCGCTGGTTGAGCCATGCACCGTCGGGCCCCTGCATGGCTTCGAGCTTCTCGCGCAGCGCGGAGCGCCAATCGATCGTCCCGGCCTCGGTCGACGCGGATTGCACGGCGTCGACGCCGAGCAGGTCGAGCGCCTGGGCCATCAGCAGGTAGCAATAGAACAGACCCTGATACCGGGCCGCCTCACCGAGTGCGGGATCGACACCGGGGTTGATGTCGAGGTTCCAATGGCTCCGGATCCAATCGACGGCGGCGACGACACGGGGGTCGTCGGCCGCGACGCCGGCGAGCATGTAGGCCTTCAGCAGCGCGTAGGTCATCGAACCGTAGCTGCGCGGTTCGGCCTTGCCGTCCGGGTGCACGATGTAGCCGGCCGAGGAATTGCCGGGGTAGTAGCCGGCGCCGCCGTCGTTGCCGGAGGTCGCATCGAGCATCCCCTCGTCGGTATCGGGGTCCGGCACCGTGCCGGAGAAGTCGTTGTAGGCCCGCAGATTCTGCGTTCGCTGGAGGAAGACGACGGCCTTGGCGAACGCCTCGTGATCGGCGGTGAGGCCGGTGTCGCGCAGCGCCTGCATCGCGAACTGCAGGTTGCTGAGGTCGCCGCGCTGCGCGCCGCCGTAGCCGATCGAGCCGTAGTCGCGATCGCTGGTTTGGTAGCCGCTCCGTTCGCAGTGCTGGAACGAGAGCAGCGCGTGTCGGGCGCGGGCGAGGGCCGGGGCCGCGGCCGGATCACCAGCGGCGCGAAGGGCGCCTATGGCAACGCACGTGGTGTAGTTCTGCAGCGACTGGCCCCAGGTGCCGTCCGCGTTCTGCCGGCGCAGCAGCCACTGCAGGCCGGCATCGATCGCCGCCTGCGTCGCGGCCGGACGCCGTTCCTTCGGCATCGTCTGCAGCGCCATGAGACCGAAGCCGGTCAGCGCCTCGCTGGGGTTGCCGCCCTGCGCGAACACGCCGTTCTGCTGCCGCGCCATCAGCCACTCGAGGCCGC
This sequence comes from Planctomycetota bacterium, assembly GCA_020425885.1. The sequence continues at coordinate 1,594 of JAGQRA010000446.1, forward strand.
GTTCCTGACTTGCGGTGAAGGCGACCCGAGGGCCGCCTTCGCCGTCGGCGGCGCGGTCGAGCTGGCGATTGGCGACCTGGCATGCGACCAGTTGCACGAGGATCTGCGCGGCTTCGTCACCGGGCATCGGTTCGCCGCCTCTGAGCAGTTCGCGACCGCGCTGCGATGCCGCGGCACCGAGATCCTGCGGGAAGTTGCCGGGACCCTTCGCCGCGCGCGCGACGATGTCCGCGACCATCGTGGCGAACGGGGAGCTGTGCCGCCGCGATCCGCTCGCGGCGGGCGCGGCACTCGGGTGGGGGTCGATGATCGCCAGCGCATCGGCGACCCAGGCCGCGAGTTCGACGTCGCCGTTCGCATCGCCGGAATCGCGCGCCTGCCGCATCAGGGCCAGGGAGCTGCGCACGACCGGTCCGTCCGAGGCGTGGTAGCGGCGATGGCAGTGGCCCATGGCGCAGAGTATCTGCGCGGTCGCGAGCACGGAGTCGCCGCCGAGCGGGGGGGCGCTCTGCGAATCGACGACCGCGCGCCAGGCGTCGCCGTGCAGCCGGGCGACGAGCGCATCGATGTCACGGCGGAACACGCTGCCGTGCGCGCGCTCGGCTGTGGGCTCACCCTGCGCAGTCGCGGCGGGAACGGCCTGTGCGGCGGGACCGCGGTGCAGGGATACGGCGGCGGCAAGAACGGCCAGACCGAGGCGGGTTCGAAGCTTCATGAGTATCGCGAAGGCAATCGGAATCGGAAGATGAGGCACGGCGGCTACCAACTCAGCTTGCCGCCGAGGATCGCGTTGATGCCCGGCTCGTTGACGCCCGAACCGTGCACGCGGTAGTCGGTGTCGGTGGCGTTGTCGACCGCGAGGAACAGCTCGAGGTGTTCGGTCGCCTGGTAGCCCGCGTTGAGCAAGAGCACGACGTAGCCCGGCGTGCCGCCGGGCGGGAAGCGCGACGTGTCGGCGCGGTCGCCGGAGTTGAGACGGTCGGAGCGTGCCGCCATCGTGACCCGCGCGCCGCACCAGAGCGGGTTGTGCGGCTGCTGCCAGCGTATGCCCAGCGAACCGGTCAGCGGCATCAGGCGCGAGATCGGTTCGCGGACCGGAGCCAGCGAGTTGGTCGGGTACGTGTCCGCTTCGCCGTCGACGTAGGCGACGAACCCCTGCGCGGTCCAGGTGTCGTCGACGCGCCAGCGGCCCTCGAGTTCGGCGCCCCAGAGGTAGCCGTCCGAGCCGTTGGTCGACGCGGTGATGACCTCGCCCGTACC
>JAGQRA010000447.1 GCA_020425885.1 Planctomycetota bacterium
CGGCGAACTCCGCCTCGCCCTGCCGCCCACGCTGACCATCGAGGTCCGCCTGACCCAGTGTGTGAACGGCAAGACGCTGGAGCGGCTGCACGGCACCGTCGCCTGCGAACCCGGACGTCTGCACGTGCTCGGCGAAGTGCGCCGGCGGCCGGCCGTGATCGACTACGACGTCGAGATCGCGCAGGCGTCGATGTGCGCCAATCCGCGGGTCCTCGAAGCCCGCACCGGCGTCATGGTCGCGATCCGACCACAGCTCGCGCCCTCCGGCGCCTGGGCCCTGCTCGAGACCATCGCCCGCGTCGTCGATGGCACCGACGAACAGATCGACACCGGCCACCCGGGTCTCGGCCCGATCGACCGGCTGCCGATGGACATCAGCGAGACCGGCCGGATCGTGCTCGTGCGCCCCGGCGCCCGCACCGTGCAACGTTGGTCGGGTGAGCTCGGTGAGTTCGAGCTCACGCTGGCGACGCAGTGGCGGCTGCCCCAGCCCGTTCGCCCCGGCGGCCACGACCTCGGCATCTTCACCGTACGCGGTGACCTCGAGGGCTTCCGCAGCGTCCCGGTCCGGCGCGATGACCAAGTCGACGACAGCTGGGACCCCGAACGCGAGTACGTGTGGGGACGGATCGAGGAGATCGCCGGCGAGAACGCGCGATGGCTCGACCTCGACGAGGACGAGGGCAACTTCGATGGCCAGCGCTTCATCGCCACCGACCGGGCCATGTGGGCCATCGGCGCCGCAGTGACGCCATGGTTCGAGGCGATGACCGGCGGCACCGATCTCGAGCTGCGGTGCTTCGATGTCGGCAGCGGCGCGGCGTGGCCGACCGACGGCACCACTGCCGACGATGTTCGCCCGCTCGGTTCGACCCGCCTGTCGCAGGTCAATGGCACCTGGAGCGCGACCGCCCAACGCCGCGAATACTCGATCATCCGCGACTGGGACGTCGAGGTCGCGCAGTCGGCGCGCATCCCCGATCCCAGGTGCAGCCGCGTCTCGAGCGGACTCGCGCTCAACGTCCGCCGCATCGGCGACGATCTCGAGGTCGACGGCGAACTGTCGCGCATCATCGATCGCGGCAGCAGGCGTCTCACCTTGAGCGCGCCGATCTTCATGCCGGAGATCCACAACGTCGGCGCCACCGGCGGTGGCAACACGGCGCGAGCCTGGCAGAACGACAGCCCGGCCATGGGCCTGATCGCCGACGAGGTCCTGGTCGAACATCCGACCATCGTCAGCATCCCGCTGCGATTCCACTGCCACCTCGACGGCAACGCTCCCGCGGTCTTCCGCACCGCGGCCACCGACCTGCTCGGACCCGGTCGTGAGCTGCTCGTCGAGGTCAGGCGGGCGCGATGAAGCCGACGGCCCGATGACCGCGGCAGCCGACCGAGCGACAACTTCGCAGCGCGAAGTTGTGAATTGAACCGGGTTCGGTATTCCAGAGTCCGGTATTCAACTCATCCATGCGCGTCCTGCTGCTGAGCCACGGCCTGCCGCCCGAGAGCGTCGGCGGCGTCCAACAACACGTCGTCGGCTTGGCCTCTGCCCTGGTCGCGCAGGGCCACGACGTCCACCTGTTCGCCCGCGCCACGTTGCCCGGCGTCGAACAGGGTGAGCGCACGGCCACCGCCCCCGGCAATCCCGCGGTCACGTTCTGCGCGTTCCGCTGGCAAGGCGTCGATTCGCTCGACGCGATGTACGAGTGCCGGCCGATGGCCGCCGCGCTGCGCGCGTTCCTCGCCGATCGCAAGGCCGCCGGCGAAGCCTTCGACATAGCCCACGTCCACCACCTGACCGGGCTGTCGACCGACGCAGTCGCCGTGCTCCGCGCAGCCGGCGTCCCCGTCGTGCTGACGCTGCACGACTACTGGCTGTTCTGCCCGCGTGGCCAGATGTTCCACAAGCGCGAAGAGGTCTGCGCGACCGCGTCGCCGCAACGTTGCGGCGAGTGCCTGCAGGCGACATTCCCGTGGTGGCTCGGCGAGCACGACCGCGAGCAGCGCGTCACCGCCATCCACGACCGCGCCCGCACCGTGCTCGAGACCGCCAGCCGCCTGATCGTGCCGAGCGCGCGCGCGCTGCCGCCCTTCGAAGCGCTCGGCATCGACCGCGGCCGCTTCACCGTCGTCGAGAACGGCGTCGACACCGAAGCGCTGACCGCGCTGCCCCCCGCCGCGCCGCACGACGGCCCGCTGCGACTCGGCTACCTCGGCACGCTGATGGCGAGCAAGGGCCTGCACGTCGCGATCGACGCGCTGCAGCAGTTGCCGCCCGGCACCGCGACGTTGCGGGTCCACGGCAACGCCGTCCCGTACCATGGCGACGAGAGCTACCTCAACCGGTGCTGCCAACGCCTGCGCGCCGGCGACGGCGTCAGCTACCACGGCCCCTACGGCACCGATGAGCTGCCGCGCCTCTTGGCCGACATCGATGTCCTGCTCGCCCCGGCGCTCTGGCACGAGGCCTTCGGTCTCACCGTTCGCGAGGCGCTGGCGGCGAGCCGGCCGGTGCTGGTCAGCCGGGTCGGCGGCCTGCAGGACTCGGTCCAGGACGGCGAGCAGGGCTTCGTGCTCGAGCCGGGCGACGTCGCGGCCTGGGCCGCGGCGATCGGCCGGCTGGCGGCAGATCGGGGGCTGGTGCGGACCATGGCGCAGAAGGCGCGGACCCGCGCGCGGTCGTTCGCCGACATGGCCAGGCAGCTGGTCGAGATCTATCGACAGGCCTGATCGGCCCGGCCCCGGCCAGGACGGGCGGCGGCCGCAACCGTGCAGAACTGATGTCCTGAGTGGGGCACCCGGTCGCCTTGCCCTGGCCCCCCGGCGGACCGACTCGCCGCCCCACGCGCAGCCTCGCCTCGCCAGCCATTGCAGGGTGCCCCATCCAAGACATCAGTTCTCGACCGTGCCCCGCTGCACCCCGCCCCCCAGCGATCTTGACCCATCCCACCCCGCTCCCTACGCTTCTCGCCCTTATTCCCGGGCCATGGCGCGGCCACCGGCACGCGCCGGTGCAGCCGGGGTTGCAGCTCACGTCAGGACAATCGTCAGGACAGCGATGACGGAAACGGTCACGAACCCTTCTCACAAGATCGACCCCACTGCCTTGCTCTCGGGCGAACTGACTCCAGCCAGGCTGGAGCAGTTCAAGCGCGCCGTCTTCCAGACGGTGGACACGGTCGAGGCCCTGCGCGACTGGCTGCAGAGCCCGATGGCCCGGGGCACCGCGCGCGGTGTCGCGCTGTGGGCGCTCGGCCGTCACAAGGACGCGATCGAACTGCTCGCCGGTGAGAAGAGCAACGCCGCGGTCGCGCTCTGCCTC
>JAGQRA010000049.1 GCA_020425885.1 Planctomycetota bacterium
CGAGAACGGCGGCAAGGGGTGCGGTGCCCAGGCCATCGCCGACGCGTTGGATCCGATCGCGGTCGCCGCCCAGTTGCTCTACATCCGGCAGAACGGCAACCCACTGGGCAGCAAGGATGCGATGCTCGACGGCGGCGACGGCTCGGCCTACTCGGCGGAGCACGCCCGGCATCACGCCGGCATGCGCAGCCTGCAGCAGCAGTTCGGCTACTACGACGTCTTCCTGATCGATGGCGACGGCCGCATCGTCTATTCGGTCTTCAAGGAACTCGACTTCGCCACCTCGCTCGCCGACGGACCTTGGGCCGGAAGCAACCTCGGCACACTCTACCGCGAGCTGCAGGACCAGCCGGCCGGCGCGACCGCGTTCGCCGACTTCGCCACCTACCGGCCCAGCTACGACGGTCCGGCGGCCTTCCTCGGCACCACGCTGGAAGACGGCGATGAGCGCGTCGGCTACCTCGTCGTGCAGCTGCCGATCGACCGCACGAACCAGGTCGTCGCCGCGACCGCCGGTCTCGGCCGGACCGGCGAGATCGTGCTCGTCGGACCCGATCATCTCATGCGCTCGGACTCGCGACACCATCCGGCCACCCACAGCGTCGCCAGTTCGTTCCGCAATCCCGGCGAAGGGCAATGGCCATCGGCGCATGTCGACGAGGCGCTCGCCGGCGAGTCCGGCAACGGCGCGGACACCGATCGGTCGGGCAACGCCGTCCTGGCGGCGTGGGAACCGTTGGACATCTTCGGTCACCAATGGGCGATGCTGGCGTCGTTCCACGAGTCGGAGCTGCTCGCCGGCAAGGAACGCATGACCTCGACGCTGGCGGAGTCGCTCGGCAGCATGCTGCAACGGGTGCTGCTGCTGGCCGTGGTCGCGGCGATCGCGGTCGCGATCCTGAGCTGGCTCTCCGCCCGCCGCATCGTGACGCCGATCAACCGAACCGTCGCCGCCCTGCACGACATCGCCGAAGGGGACGGCGACCTGACGGCGCGCCTCGACGACAGCGGTCGGGACGAACTCGGGCAGCTGGCCGCGAAGTTCAATCTGTTCCTGGGCCAGCTACGGGACACGGTGCGCACCATCGCCGAGCACTCCGACGGCGTTTCGGGGGCGGCAGTCGAGCTGACCCAGACCGCCGACGGCATGACCTCGTCGGCCACCAGGACCAAACACCAGTCGTCCCAGGTCGCCGCCGCCGCCGAGCAGCTGACCGCCAACATGTCGTCGTTGTCGCAATCGAGCGAGCACATGGCCGGCACGCTGCGCACGGTCGCCGCCGCCGTCGAGCAGATGACCGCCAGCATCTCCGAGGTCGCCAAGTCCGCCGACAACGCCGCCGGCATCGCCGGCACCGCCGCCCAGCTGACGCAGTCGAGCAACGTCAAGATCAAGGAGCTCGGCGAGGCCGCTTCGCAGATCGGCCGCGTCGTCGAGGCCATCCAGGACATCGCCGAGCAGACCAACCTGCTGGCCCTGAATGCGACCATCGAGGCCGCCCGCGCCGGCGAGGCG
>JAGQRA010000050.1 GCA_020425885.1 Planctomycetota bacterium
AGCCGAGATCTGCGGCGATGCGGCCACGGCCGCGACCGCCACCGACGGTCAGCCACTGCTCGTCGCCGCGGCCGTGCTCGGACAGGCTGCCCTCACCGCACCCGTTGACCGCCAGACCGCCCTCACGGCGCTGGTCGACACCGAACTCGGCAGCGCCGAACCACGCCGGCGCCTGCTCGCGGCGGCCGCCTGCGGCGCATTGCTCGACTGCCACGTCGCGACCGCCCGAAAGCTGCTGACGGTGCTCGCCGAGAATGACAGCATCGCCGCGGCGACGGCGAGCCGCACCGTGACCCTGAACTGCGGGCGCTTCCTGCCGCTGTTGCGCGGCGTGATCGGACAGCAGCCGAGCCTCGCCAGCCCGGCGTTCGTAAGAGCGCTGCCCTCGGACCGCCATGACGCGGAGTTCATCGACCTGCTGGCCGGCATCGCCCAGACGGCCGAGGACCGCGCCCGGCGATACGCGATCCAACGACTCGGCAACTTCGGACTGCAGGCCGCTGCCCATGTCGCCGTCGTCGAGGCAGCGCTGAAGGCACCGGACTCGAGCGTGCGCGAGGCCGCGGTCGCCGCCCTGCACCGCGTCACGCGCAACGAGGACCTGCTCGCCGAGAAGCTGGCCGATGCCCTCCGGGATCCCGACCGCCGCGTCGTGCTCGCCGCGCTGCGCGTGTCGCGATCGGTGCCTCCGTTCCTGCCGCGAACCTTCTCGCGCATGATCGAGCTGCTCGCCGAACCCGACTGTCAGGACGCCGTGGTCGACGCCCTGGGCTGGGGCACGAAGGTGTCACGGGAGATGCTGCAGCCGGCGCTCGGGTCGGATGACGAGGGCACCCGGATCGCCGCCGTGCACGTGCTGGTCCATCAAGGTCTCGCCACCGATGACGACCTCGCGCCGGTCCAGCAATGGCTGCGCAGCGACGAAGCCTCGACGCGCACGCGCGCGCTGCGGCTCGTGCGCTCGCTCTCGGGCCGACGGCCGGAGCTGCTGCCGACGATCCAACGCATGCTGAAGGGGCCAGAACGTGCCGCCGCGATCGCCGCCGTGGCGACCTTCGGTTCGAGTGCCGACGATGCCGCGAGTCGCCTGGTCGCCGCCATGAAGGACAAGGCGGCCGACGTCCGCCGCGAGGCCGCATGCGCCATCGCGGTGGTGGCGCCCGGTCATCGCGGCGCGATCACGGCACTCGTGCAGGGCGCCAAGGACCCGGACATCGCACCGTGGTGCAACTGGAGCCTCCGCGTGATGGGCACCGAGGCCAAGGCCGCCTTCCCCGGTCTGCGCCGACTGCTCCAGGACCGCGAGTCGCCGGATCGCGGCGGCATCGCCGATTCCCTCGCTGCCGTAGGCGAGGTCGACAAGGTGGTGCCGATGATGCTGGACCTCATGAAGGCAGGAGGCGACGACGACACCGCGCGGGTCGCCATCATGGCGCTGGCGGACCTCTTCGAGCGCGAACAGGCGGAGCGCACTTCGACGAGCAAGGCCGACAAGCTCTCGCGGCTCTGGCGCCCCGTCGTCAAGGCCTTGTTCGGCGAGGTCGAGTCAGGCAACTCCGATCGGCAAGCCGCCGCCTATGAGTCACTGGCGGTGTTCGCGATCGACGACGCGGCGGCGCAGCGCGTGCGTGAAGGCCTGACCGCCGAAGGGGACGTACTCGCCGGCGTCCTGCGCGGTCTCGTCCGCGGTCAGCTGCCGCTCGGCGCCACGGAGATCGAGCGGCTCGACGCCGTCCTCGCCGGCGGCGACGGCGACCTGCCCGAACTGGCCGGTCGCGCGCTCGCCCAAGGCGGACCCGAGGCGCAGGCACGCCTGTTCGCGGCGATGAAGGACGGGTCGGCGGCGACGCGACGGGGCGCGGTCCTCGGTCTTTACAACCTGCCGGCGATGCCGCAGGTCCGCGACGAGGTGTTCGCGACGCTCCAGACCACCGACCGTGAGATGCGGCAGTCGCTCGCACGCCACTTCTGGTGGAGCCGCCTGGATCCGGCGGTGATCGAGCGGCTGGTCACGCGCTGGGACGCGGCCGGCGATGACATCGCCCTGCGGCGAACGCTGGCGAAGATCGCGGTCTCCGTCCTGGTCGCCGACCGGCCTGAGCACGATCGACTGCGCGCGAAGCTGATGACCGATGACGATCCGTACGTGAAGATGCAGTCGCTCATGACCGCGCGGTAGCCCGGTCAATCGCGGGGACGAGCCAGCGCCGCTGCGGTCTGACCGATCGCGATCAGCAACAGCAGCACCCCGAGCGGGACCAGCACGATGCCGAACCCGGGATCGCCGCCGCGGACGCCGAAGCCGCCGAAGAAGAAGCCCACCGGCAACGCGATCGTGGCCGAGCTCAGGCAGGCCGAGGCCAGCCGCGGCGGTCGCGCGACATGCTGCGTCGCGACGGCGAAGGCGATGTGAAGCAGCGCGAGGAACGTGCCGTGGGCGTGGGCCAGCCGCCACATCAGGCGACGTGTCTCGTTGCCGACCGCGAGGTACCAATCGATCTTGAAGCCGTGCATGCCTTCGAGCACGGCACCGAGAACGACGAACACGAACAGCGCCGTCCAGCCCAGGCGCAGGTGGCGGCGGCACAGCGAGTCGTTCTCGGATCCGGGTTGCGTCATCGGGTCACGGTTTCGTGCAGGCGCCGAGAGCGTGCGCGCAGGCGGACTACTCGGCGAGATAGACCGGTCGGTCGTCGCGCAGAGCGTAGAGCCGGGCGAAGGCCGACGCGAGCGCGCCACCCGCCTCGATCAACAACGCCGGCCGGATCTCGCCCCGGTAGCCCGACCGCCAGCTCGCCTGTACCGCGTCGACGAAAGGCCCGACCTTCGCCGCATCGGCGAGGAAGTCGTAGCCCCCGAGCTCGGCGCCGACACCGAGGGAGCGCAGGGAGCGGAAGGCGCCGAAGCGAACGACGTGGTACGGATCGTCGAGCAGGCGCGCCAGGTACGGCGCGAGCCAGTCGCGTCCCGAGGCCGCCTGCGCCTCGCTCCACCCCATGCTCCAGGCCGCCAGCGCGCGCTGCCCAGCATCGCCGGTCAGCAACCAGCGCACCGACGCCGCGATGTCGCGTTGATCGTCGTCGAGCGCGGCCGGCGCGACGCCCCAGCCCTGTTGCAGCTGCTCGTTGGTCCAGGCCAACGTGCGATCGAGGTGACACTGGTTGCAGGCGTTTGGCCTCCCGGTGGCGAGCTCGACCTGCACGCTCGGCGAGGTGATGGTGTGGCTGCGCATCGCCTTCATGAGCCCGAACGAGGTGTGGCTCATGTGGCAGTTGTAGCAGTTGCTGCCCGACGACTGCGGCGCGTGATGGCTGTGAGCGCCGAGGGCCTCGGCGTCCGTCAGCTCCTCATGGCACTGCGTACACGCCGCGTTGCCGCGCATGCCGACACCGAGCATGTCATCGCGCCAGGACTCGTCCGGCCCGCGGGCGTCGTGCAGCTCGTGGCACGAGATGCAATCCAGCTGCCGCTCGCCGCTGCCGCGGGTGTAGCACGGCGAGGTGACGAGGCCGTTGTACTCGCGCCCGGACAGACGGATCTGGCCGTCGGACCAGAACGCGCTGGCGAAGAACTTCGGGTTGTGCTGCAGAGTTCGCCGCAGCTCGGACGCGAAGCGCGAGCCGGGATCGACGATCAGGTTGCTGTCGCGCAGCTCGTCGCCGGGCCGATAGACGAGCCCGTTCTCGCGCCACCGGTCGAAGTGTTCTTCGCGCAGCACGTTCACCGAATGACACTGCCCGCAGACCTGTGCCGATCGCGGTCGCGGCAGCCGAGCCGGATCGACGACGGTGTCATCACCGGAGCCGGCCAGATGCGTGGCATAGCGCCGCCAAGGATTGCCGTTGGCGGCAACATGTTCCGCGCCGGGCCCGTGACAGGCCTCACAGGCGATGCCGAGCTCGGACACCTCGGTGTCACAACGGTCGATGTCGACGCGGGGCCGCACGTCCGTCGCATGACACATCTGGCAGTTCTGGTTCCAGGTCCCGGGCTCCGGCGGTTCGCGGTACTCGGGCGGCAACACGAACACCGTGTTCAACGGGATCCACATCCGCTCGGCGAGCTTGAAGCACATCGGCACCGGCGCCAGCTCGCGTTCGTTGCCGGTCGAGTACCAGAGCACCTGCACCTGGTGGCTACCGGTCGCCTGCACGACCGGGGCCTGCACGTGCAGCGGCTGGCCGCCGCCGCGTTGGAAATCGACCCAGAGGCGATCGCCGCGCCACTCGAGCGACACCGGCTCGCCGAACCAGTCGAGTCGCTTGCTCTCGAACCGATCGACGACGGTCTGCCGCGTCACCACCTGCGTCATCGTGCGGTGGTAGGAGGCGCTCCACGAGGCGTGCTCGCCGGGATGGCAGGAGCGACAGGCGCCGGAGCCGGTGTAGCCGCCGGTCGCGTGGATCAGCGGTCGACCGCGGGTGTCGAGGTCAGCGGCCGGCGGCACCGACATCGACGCCGAACCGCCGCTGCCCCAACCGAGCGACGAGGCGGCGATGGCCAGCACGAACGCGCTGCTCAGCGCGGCCAGGACGCGGCAACCGAGGCCGGCCTGACGCCACAGCGGCACGACCGCAGCGAGACCGGCGACGACGACGAACGATGCCTCGATCACGACCGCCACTCTACTCGCACCGGACAGCCCGCGCGCCGTTCAGCGACGCACCTCGAACGCGGACTCGGCCGCGACCGCGGCGAGGTCTTCGGCCTCGACCCGATCGACGCGCGCCCACTGCGGGCCCGATCCGAGCCAACGTTCGAACTCGGCCAGTTGGACCTCGGTGCCCTGCGCCTCGCCTTCGACCGCGCCGTCGTCGCGATTGCGGATGAAGCCGGTGATCCCCAAGCGACCGGCCTCGCGCTGGGCGAACGCACGAAACGCGACCCCCTGCACCCGCCCGCGGACCAGGAAGCGAACGCGACGCACCTCAGCTCGCTCCCGCAGCGAACGACACGACACGACGACTGGACGCGGTGGCTGGACCTGGCATCCGAGCGGACTGAGTCTCGGATTCGCGCGCGCGGCGTTGCACGCGCTTCGCCTCGCCGACGCGGATGGCTTCGAGCAGGGCCTCACCGTCCGGGTTGCCGTCGATGGTCGCCACTTCCACGTAGAAATCCACGCCCGAGTCGAGGCGGTCGCAGAGGTCCATGATCCATGCGATGTCATCGACCGGGGTGTCTTTGCGAATCAGGAACTGGCCGAGCTTGGTCGGCAGATGCTCGTCCACCAGTACCTTCTGCATCTCGAGGCGGTGCTCGTAGTGCGATTCGCGAAAGCCGCCGGTCCATGGCTCCCCCCAGCTCTCGTTGCTGGCATGGTGCCAGTAGCGGTGCATCAGATCCGAGGAGTTGTTGACGATGTCGTCGGTGCCGACATGCTCGAAGAACACCTCGATGAACCGTTCGCAGGCGTAGCGGCCGTGGCCGGTGGCCATGCATCCCTCGATGCCGTCGAAGCTGATCCGCTTCATCCCGCTGCGCCGGAAGACCTCGGCCAGATTCCGCGCCATCTCGTCCTGGAGCTGCATGTCCGGGAAGAACACCTTGTAGCCGTGCGAGACCATCTTGCCCACGCTCGTGCCGGCGGCATGCGCCACGGCCTTGGTGCCGAAGGCGCCGCGCCGCAGGCCGCTGAGCACCACCGGCGTGGTCTCGCTGCGGGCGCCGTATTCGATCAGCTCGTCGGCCACACGGACCACGTACAGCGGCCGCCACTGCCCGTCCTCGCCGCGCTCGTACGGTTCGAGCGGAGCGTCGTCGGCCAGGGTGATGGTCGTATCGTCAGCATCGACGGAGCTGGCGAGCGAGGTGACGGCCGCCAGCTGCAGTTTCGGATGGGGCGTGCCGTGCACGAAGGCGTCGTTCGGCGTGATGAAGTTGCTCAACGCATGCGCCCCGAGGGTCACGTTCCGTCGCTGCGCGGCCAGCACACACGCACGCAGATCGTCGAGGCCGTGAGGGAACTGGTCCTTCCGCAGCGGAAAGTGCCCCCATGTCTCGAACATGCCGGGGTGGTAGATGCAGTCCAACCCGGCCGCGTCGGCGATGTCGAGGCACCGCTCGATGTTCCCGGGATGGAAGTTCATGATCAGCTTGGATGAGGTAGCGTAGGTCCCGCGCTTCAACCACTGCCCTTCGTGGAGCGGATGGGGCAGGTCCTCGGCGCGCTCGATCGCGCCGACGACGTCGAGTAGTCGCGGCCGCGGAACGGCGTAGAGGGCGATGCGAGAGCCGACGATGTCCTCCCCGGGCAGCGGCACGGCAGCGATGTGCGTGTGCATCAGGTTGTCGACGACCCGTGGCCTCGTCCGGTCGCGCGTGTAGGCTTGAAGAACAGAGCCCTCGTCGGTGAGCACCGCCGCATTCCCGACGCGATCGCGGCGACCATGCTCGAAGCCGCCGCACGTCTTGCCGTTCAGCGCCAGGATGCCGGCCGCGTCGTTGCCGTCATAGCTCGCGCCGAGCGAACCGCCGACCCGGTCGTGCAGCTTCAGGGGATAGGGCCCCCAGGTCAGCAGGTCGACGTGTTCCCTGCTGATCAGGCCGACCACCTCGAAGGCGACGTGGCTGGAATGTTCCTCGATCGCGACCTCGACCATCGTGCCGCTGGCCGGGAACGCGAAGCGGAGGACGTCGCCATGGCGCGTGACGGTCTGTGCGATCGTGCTCTCACCGTTGACCTCGACACGCAGCAGCGGGGCGGGCTCCGCCAGCAGCTCGTGGCCGGTCCGTGTCGAACGCCAGGAGCGAAGCACTCCATCGACGAGGTCGATTCGGCACGCATCGGTCTCGAGCATCCTGTCAGGCGACGAGGGCAGTGCAGTGCAGGCGGCCAGAGGGAGGAGGGCGAGCGCCAGCAGGCGGGAGGAAGGGTAGGCGATCACGGGCGGTGCTTCCGAGAGGTGGGGACCATGGGCCTCGAGGCTGTCTTGTCGCAGGCCGATGCCCTCGACGGAGTGGCGATCCTACTCGTGCGAGTCGCGCCCGCGTCTACGCGACCGGTTTCACGTCGATGAGACGCACGATCGAGTTCCGCAGATAACGGCACGCGGTCGACAACGCGTCGCCTCCTGAGTTCGCGGAGGGCAGGGCATCGCGCGCGCACGGCGCACTCCTCGAGGTGCCGGGCTCGCCGTTCCCGACCGGTGACGAGCCGAGGCAGATCGTGACCCTGACGATCGATCCGGAGGGACGATGAGGTCCTTTCCGCTCGCGCTGCTCACTCTGCTCACCCTCCCGACCGGCTGCTCGCGAGGTACCGGTGTCGAGCTCGCCATTCTCGATTGCGAGGGCCCGTGTCCCCGGTTCGTCTACGCCTGCAACTCCGTGAGCAACTCCATCACGGGCTACTCCGTCGACCCGCGAACGGGCGCGCTGACACCCGTCCCCGGGCAGCAGCTCTTCTACGGTCTCGGCTGGCCGATCGCGCTCGCGGTGCACCCGAGTCGGCGCCTTCTCTACGTGGCGAATCAGAACGGCTACGTGCTCGCGCTCGCGATCGATGCGGCGACGGGCGCGCTCTCGCCCGCCTCGCATGTAGTCGACGCGTACGGCATCCGCGACCTCGTGATCGATCCAGCAGGCCGTTGGCTACGCGCCATCGGGCGCGAAGCGCTCGGCTACTCCATCACCGAGCCGACTGGAGTCCTCACTCCGGTCGGCGGGTCGCCATTCGACACGGGCGACGCGCTTTCGGCCGCCGTGCAGCCCGGCGGCCGCTTCCTGTTCGTGGCCCACTCGACCTATCGCTATCTCGGTGGACCAATCCACGAAGTGCGAACCTACTCGGTTGATCCTGCCACCGGTGCAGTCGCGCTCGCCCAATCGTGGACGCCGAGCGCCGCGCCCAACCTCGTCGCGCTCGATCGCACCGGCGATCACCTCTACCTGTTGACGAGCACCGATGAGATCATCACATTCGACATCGCGGAGATGACGGGCGAGCTCTCCATGCGTGGGCAGCCGCTCGCGGCCGCGCACCCCGTATGGGACCTGGCCGTCGCTGGCGGCTTCCTCTTCGTCGGCACTGGCTCGGGGCCGAGCGAAATCGCGATCCACGCAATCGACGCAACCACGGGAGAACCGGCGGCGCAGGCCTCGACGACGATCGCGGCCGGACTGCACGGACTGCGCATGGCGATCGACGCTTCGGAGCAACTCCTGTACGTGACCAGCTACGAGTCGAATGACGTAAGGGCCTATCGCATCGATGCGCCGACTGGTCGGCTCGTGGCGGTACCCGGGTCACCGTTTGCCGCGGGCGCCGGGCCGGGAGTGATCGCGATCGTTCAGGGCCAACAATAGAGCCGAGGGATCGGAGGGCCGGTCGAGGTGCCCGACTCGGTTCGCGAGGCGTTGCACGCGACCGGCCGACCTTGGAGTCGGCGACTCGCAACTACTTCGAATCGCAGTTCGGCCACGAGCCCGACCCGACAGCGCCGTGGGGCCCGCTGGCTACGATCGCCGTGCGATGACCAACCGCCGTTCCCGGGCGCGCGCTGCGGCGCTCGCGTTCCTGCTGCTCCCCGCCTGCACGAGCCTGTGGGAGCAGCGCGACTACCAGGCCGTCGAGTGGGCCGACGGCGACGGCTCGCGCATCGAGGTCTGGCTGCGCCAGGGCACGGAATGGGCGGGGGTGCCGTGGCTGACGATCCTCGACGTCCTCGCGACGCCGGTCCTATGGATCGCCGACGTTCAGTTCGCCAGCGCCGCGCTGGCCAAGGACGACGCCCGGATCTCGGGAGGCCCCGTCGGCTTCCTCGTCAGCCTGCTGCCGTTCTTCACGTGCATGCCGATCGACGCCCGGCCGAGCGCCTGGCTGCACCTGGACGACCCGCTGCGCCTGCCCGCCGAGGAGCGCGAGCAGCTCCGCCGGATGGGCGAGCGCGGCGGCGTGCGCTGGCTCGCGCGCCACTACCAGACCGCGTTCCCCGATTCGGCCGCGAGCGCCGAGAAAGTGCGCACCTGGGTCACCGGCGTCCGGCTCGTCCCCGCCGCCGCCGCGAAAGACCGCTGACGCCCGGCTTCGCGCGCCCGCCTCGACGGCGGCGCGTTCGGCGCGGGCGCGGAGTCGGGGAGTTCGTCGAACGGACTCACGGCGTACCGGGCGGGGCTGGCGCCCGTACCATGGCCGGGCGATGACGGCGAATGCCACGGCAACCCCGCGGACCGTGCTGATCACCGGAGCGAGCGCCGGGCTGGGTCTGGCGCTGGCCCGGCTGCTCGCGCCCGACCCGCGCTTCCGCCTCGTGCTGACGGCGCGCCCGGCGGCGCTCGACCGGTTCGCGGCGGCCGGCCTGCACGCCGGCGAGCGCCTGCTGGTTGCGCCGCTCGATGTCGCCGACCAGCAGAGCCGCGTCGAGGCGATCCGCCACATCGAGGCGACGTGGGGCACGATCGACGTGCTCGTCAACAACGCCGGCGTCTCGTTTCGATCGGTGCTCGAGCAGGCCAACGAGCGCGAGCGGCAGCTGCAGATGGAGACCAACTTCCTCGGCGCGGTGCACCTGATCCGGCTCGTGCTGCCGGCGATGCGACGGCAGCGTCGCGGTCACGTCATCAACGTCTCGTCGGTCAGCGGCATGATGGCGATGCCGACGATGGCGCACTACTCGGCGTCGAAGTGGGCGCTCGAGGGCGCCAGCGAGGCGCTGTGGTACGAGGTGCGGCCGTTCGGCATCCACGTCACGCTCGTCGAGCCCGGCTTCATCCGCTCCGAGTCGTTCCGCAATACGCGGTTGACCATCGACTCGGCCGCCGCGATGGCGGACGACCACGCCGCCTACCACGCCCACTACGCCTCGATGGCGCCGTTCATCGAGCGCCTGATGCAGCGGGCGTGGGGCACGCCGGAGTCGATCGCGCGCAAGATCCGCGGCGCGATCACGAGCCGCCGGCCGCCGCTGCGTCTGCTGGCGACGCCCGACGCCCGCGTGTTCGCGGCCGTGCGCCGCTGGCTGCCGCGTCGCTTCTACCACTGGCTGCTCTATCGCAGCCTGCCCGGCGTCGGCGGCTGGGGTCGGTCGCGATGACGCCAAGTTCGCAGCCGACAGCCCTCAGTTGTCCGCCGTCAGCGTGATCGGTTCGGGTTCGGTGCCGGCAACGACCTGGAACTCGACGCCGCTGGCGATCTCGCGGTTGCGGTCGCCGAGCGCGGTGACGTGGAACGTACCGGGCGGGATGTCGCCGAAGGCGAAGCGCCCGCGGTGGTCGGTGCGGCTCATGCGGCGGCCGATGTAGCGGTCGAGGATACCCCACTTGCCGTAGGGCGAGTCAGGCATGCCCTTGGCCAGTCGCCCGTCGGGCGCGAAGCGATGGCGGTCGTCGTTGTAGCCCCAGATCGACACCGGCGCCTCGGCGATCGGTCGACCGGCGCTGTCGAGGAGCACGCCGCGGACGATGACGGGCCGCGGCAGCACGATGTCGCCGGTCGGCTTGTGCCCCTCGCCATCGGCGCCCGGCAAGGCGAACGCCACCGTCGCAAACCCGTCTTGCCGCACCACGAGCGCGTGATCGAGATCCTGGGCGAGACCTTCGATGCGGAAGTGACCGTTGGCGTCGGTCCGCGTCGCGATGCAGTCGTGCTGTTGCCGTTGCCGGCCGCTCGAGTAGGCGAAGGCCTGCACATAGATGCCGGCCAGTGGCCGGCCGTCGGTGTCGACGACGCGTCCGCTCGTCGAATGACCGCGCTGCAGGCGGAAGTCGATCACCAGCTGCTCCGGCAGCGGTTCGGGGCGCGTCGCGACCTGCTTGACGTAACCGTCGGCGATGCAGTGCAGCTCCCCGTATCCCGAGCTGCCGTAGCCGAGCAGCTCGTAGTTGCCGTCGGCGTCGCTGGTCACCGCACGGTGCAGCATCCAGCCCTCGCCGAGCCGGGCGCCGGTGATCGGTTCGCCGGTCGCGTCGTCGACGATGCGCCCGGACAGCAGCACTCCGGCCTCGAGCCTGAGATCGTAGTTGTAGGTCTGCCCTGCCTCGAGATCGACGCTGCGCCACTCCGGTGACGGGGCGATGTCGGGTTCGACGGCGATCCGGATCGGACCCGGCGCGACGCGGTCGAAGCGGAAGTGACCACCGGCATCGGTGCGGCCGCGGAACACCTCGTCGTGGGTGTCGCGGTGCCAGCCGCGCAGCGCCGCGTTCGCCGGCTTGCCGGAGACCAACGTCAACGTGCCGGTGATCACCGCCGGTTGCTGCAGGCGGATCGCGAAGTCGTCGTCGGGCATGCAGTCATCGCGCAACCAGACGGCGAACGGCGCATGGTCGACGACGATCCGGCACGGCAGTCCGACCGGGAGCTGCGCCGCGAAGCGGCCGCGGCGATCGGTCGCTGCCGAGGCGATACGCACGAAGTCGTCGCGATAGGCCATGTCGAGCATGCCGGTGCCGCGGCCCCCGGCGCGGAAGACGTCGACGCGGGCGCCTGAGATCGGTTCACCGTCGGGGCCACTGACCGTGCCGATCAGCGGGTCGTTGAGTGCCTGCGCGCCGCAGTGGATCGCCGTCCAGGCGAGGGCGAGCAGGGCCGAGGCAAGGTAGCGCATCGACTGCAACGCTACCGTCGCGATCGGTGCCTGACACCAGGACAACAGCTGCCGCTGCCGTAGACGGCCGCCGACGAGTCCCGGGTCCGGGCCTGGACACTGCTGAGGATCTGGACCGGCTGTCCGGTTCCGAGAACTACCCGGCCGCGCCGGACACGAATGGTGTGGGGCGAGTACGCCCCTCTCCCATGCAGCGCTTGATCGCGCGCTTTCCCGTAGGAGTCAGTGAGAACCTGCAGACGCAGGAGGATCCATCATGAAGCGATACCGCTACGTCACCTTGTTCCTCGCCATGGTCACCGTAGGACTTTCGCCTGCGAAGGGACAGGTTCCGGCCTACGGCTACATCGATCTCCTCGGCTACCCCAACTGCCTACCGGACGACGGGATCGACGACTCGTTCTGGATCTTCCATGCGTTGAACTATCTACCGTCCGGGTCGGTGATTCGACTGCGGTCGGGAACGTACGACCTTTTCAGCCAGATACCGCCGACTGCGATCGTCTGTGCACTGCAAGACGACATGACCCTCGAGGGCGACTCCGGCGCGCGGCTGTTGGCGCACGGGTACGATCCCAGCGGTTCGGGTGCCTATCCGGACATCTTCCAATTGGCCGGGCGGACGGGGTTCACCTTCCGGAACTTCGAGTTCGACATGAAGCGGCCTTGTTTCACCCAGGGTCGGGTTCTGTCGACCACTACCAACAGCACCCTCGTCATGGAGATCGACGACCCACGGTTTTTCATCTCCGGAACCCCGAACATGAACATGTTGTGGGCGGTTCGTCCGAACGACCCGAACCGGCCGGGCGGCATCGTCACCACGACGACGGGCCCCATGGGAATCTGGGACCTGCTTCCGGGGACGGACTACTCCGTCGAAATCGAGGCGGTCGTCAGCGGCAGCCGGACCGTGGCTCAGCAAGTCACCATCCTGTTCCAGCAACCGAAGAGCTACCTCGCGACGCTCGCCGTTGACGATATCGTCGTCTGGGGGCACGAGGTGCCCGTCGGGGGCAACGGCTCTCTCGTCACCGTTCGAGGGGGAGGCAACCTGACGCTCGACTCCGTCACCGTCCGTTGCTGCGCCGGTAGATTGTTGACCGGTGTGGCGGTCGACACGTTCCTGATCGATCACTGCACGATGGCTCCGCCGCCAGGCATCTACCTGGCCAACGACACCGACCAGGTCCACGTCGCAGAAGTGAAGGGGACCGCGACGATTCGCGATTCGACGTTTGCCTACTCGCAAGACGATGGGGTGAACGTAGTCGGCAGTTGGATGGCCGTGATCGCCGTGGACCCGATCATGTCGCGGATCAAGGTCAGCGACGGGAACCTGATCACCTACGAGCCCAACGACGTGATCCAAGTCCTCGACCCCCTGCTGACTGGCTCCCCCGGCTCGGCAACGATCGTGTCCGTCCAGGACCTCGGGATAGGAGCGAACGGCTACAAGGAATTCTGGCTGACGATCAGTGCGCCCGCCGGGTTCTTCGCGGGAGTGAGCATTGGCGACATGGTCACGAATCGGACCTGGCAGCCGACCAGCTACCTCGTCGAGGGCTGTACGTTCTCGAACGCTCGAAAGCACGGCACCGTGTCTTCCGTCCCGAATACGACGTTTCGCGCCAACATCTACAGCCAGTGCGCAACCGGCGGCGTCTCTGCTTGGTGCCACTTCCAGCCCTCGCTTGCCTGGGAACGGAACGGGACTCCCCCTTCTCAACTGATGATCCAGGGCAACTACTTCGAAGAGTGCGGCTTCTGGAAGTGGGGAGGTGCCTTGACGGCGCCAGGCGGCGCCATCCAGGTCCTCGCAGCCAGCGGAAACGTGCTCGCGCCAGCGGGCGCCATCGATCAGCTGACCATAGAAAGGAACACGTTCTTCGACACCGCGGGATCCGCGATCTATGCCACCAGCGTCGAGGATTTCACGATCGCGTACAACACGATCACGAATGTCTCCTACGAATACACATCGGGAACGAACTCCAATGCGATCTACCTGGAGAACTGCACCGGGGGATTCGTCGTCAACAACACCGTCTGGACGTTCAACAACTTCATCGGCCGAGCAAACACGACGCACACCGTGGTGAGTGGAAACTCGCTGAACTGACGGGGATGGCCGGTTCGAGCTCCGGTCCTGGCTCCGGACTGACCTGTTCTCCGAGCGACGGCGACCCCGGCCCCTGGTCGGACCCGGCAGCCGGCGCGACGCTCGACGGATCGCGGGCCCGGCTCCATCGCCTTGCCGCCGCCGACCGGGAACGCGATGCTGCGGCGGTGGCGTTCCACACGACCCGCTGGAGCCTGATCGCGCGCGCCGGAGGCGACGACTCCGGCGCCGTCCGCGCGCTCGACGAGCTGTGCCGCATCTACTGGCCCGCGGTCTACGCGATGTATCGCGGCGAGGGCCTCGATGCCGAACGTGCGCGTGATCTGACCCAGGGTCTGTTCGCGCACCTCCTCGAGCGGCGGGACCTCGGCAAGGCCGATCGCGACCGTGGCCGCTTCCGCTCCTTCCTCCGTGCATGCGCACGCCACTGGCTGATCGGCGAGCGGGAGCGCGAACACCGCCACAAGCGCGGCGGCAAAGTCGCGACGTTCTCCCTCGACGTCGACGACGAAGAACGACGGCGCGCCCACGAGCCGGTGGACCGCCTCGACCCGGCAGCCCTGTTCGAACGCCGATGGGCGCAGGCCGTCATCGAACAGGCCCTGCAGCGCCTCGAGGACGAGGAGTTGGCGGCCGGTCGCGGGCGGGTGTTCGCGCGCATCCGATCGACGCTGGCCGGCGAGGCGCCCGCCGGCTCGTGGGCCGGGCTGGCCGCCGAGCTGGGCACGACCGAAGGCGCCCTTCGCGTCGCGGCCCACCGGTTGCGCCAGCGCTTCCGCCAGCGGCTCGCGCACGAGGTGCGCGACACCCTCGCCCTGCCGGAGGCGGCCGGTGAAGACGGCTGCGAGGACGACACCCACGGCGCCGAGCTGGCCGCGCTGCTCTTGGCCCTGCGGGCATGACCGTTTTTCCGGCGGAAGACCGGTAACGTCCGGCACTGTCTGCTGCATGCGTCGACATGAGCCCATCCCGACCACAGCCGCTCGACCACCAGGGTCTGCTCGCCAACGCCATGGCGCCGGACGGTGCCCCTGCTCCCGGCGCGGCGCCGCCGCCGACGATCGCCGCGATGACCGCCCTGTTCCCGGACCACGAGGTCCTCGAGCTGATCGGCCGCGGCGGCATGGGTGCCGTCTACAAGGCCGTCCAGAAGAACCTGCAGCGACCGGTCGCGATCAAGATCCTGCCGCGCGACCTGGCCGCCGACCCGGAGTTCGGCGAGCGCTTCCTGCGCGAGGCGCGCACGCTGGCGACGCTGAACCATCCCGGCATCCTGACGGTGCACGACTTCGGCGAGCGCGACGGACAGTTCTTCCTGATCACCGAGTTCGTCGACGGCGTCAACCTGCGCCAGCTGATGGCGCTCGGCGAACTGTCGCCGGCCGAGGCGCTGCGCATCGCACCCCTGATCTGCACCGCGCTGCAGTACGCCCACGAGCGCGGCGTCGTGCACCGCGACATCAAGCCCGAGAACATCCTGATCGACGTCGAGGGCCGCGTGAAGATCGCCGACTTCGGCCTGGCCAAGTCCGACCGCCCTGGTGACCAGGTCGGACTGACGCGTCAGACCGCCGTGTTCGGTACGCCCCACTACATGGCGCCCGAACAGTGGCGCGGCACCGCCAACGTCGACCATCGCGCCGACATCTACTCGCTCGGCGTCGTGCTCTACGAGATGCTGACCGGTCAGCTGCCGCTCGGGAACTTCGACCCGCCGTCCCAGCGGCGCGGCGTGCCGCCCGGCCTCGACGAGGTCGTGCGGCGGGCGCTGGCGCAGCAGCCGGCCAATCGCTATCAGCGCGTCAGCGAGGTGCAAAGCGATGTCGAGCGCGAGGTGCAGCAATTCGGCGCGGCGCCCGCGCCGGCGCCATCGTCGACCGATCCGACCGGGGGACGCCACGTCAAGGCACCGATCCTGGCCCTCGGCGTCCTGCTGCTGGCGATCGCCGGCGTCGGCTGGCTCGTGTTCGAGCTGCAGACGCAGGGGAACGCGCAGGCGCGCTTCCGCGGGCAGCTCGCGATGTATGACGCCGTGACCGAACGCGCCGTCGACGCGATCCGTGCCGCCCACGCCGTCGGGGACCTGCCTCACCTGCCGTCCCCGCCACCACCGACGGTCCTCTCGCTCGACGCGATCCGCGGCCTGTGCCTCGGCATCGGCGCCGGCGCGCTCCTGCTCGTGCTGGCATCGGGTGCCGGCGCCCTGCGCGCGATCCGCAACTCCAGGCAACCCGTGCGCGGCCTCGGTTTCGCCGTGGTCATCGCCTGGCTGCTGCCGATCGGCGTCGTCGCGGGGCTGCCCGTGGCCGCCATGACCGTCATCGCCGATCCCGACCTGAAACGCACCGTCGCCGGGTTCCTCGGGCTGGTGATCCCGTTCGCATCGATCTGGTTCCTGGTGCGCCGGCTCGAACGCGAACGCCGGCTGCTGCGCGAGGGTCGACCGATGGCGGGCAGCGGCGCCTGGATCGTCGCGACCTGGGTGTCGGCCGCGCTCGCGTTCGGAGCCGCCGCAGCGATGCCGTTCCTGTTCCCGGCGCCGACGAGCGTCGCCGCCGTCACGAAGGCACCGACGCGACCGGTGGATCTGCTCGGCGCCACCCGCGACTTCGTCCTGGCGCGGCTCGGGCCGCCCCTCGGCATCACGGTCAGCGCCGGCAACGAGTCCTGGGACTACGCGGATCCGGCAGACACGGTGTATTGGGCGCTGGTCTTCACCGGCGACGAGGTCGTCGCCTACGATCGCGAAACGGTGGTCCTGCTGCCCAACGACTGCCCGACGGCCAGCCCCACATCGGCCAGCGGTTCGAGGAATACGTGCGCGCCTTGGGGGCCCCGGTGAGCCGTAGCGATGGCTCGATGGTGACCCAGTGGACGTTCGAGAACGGCCTCGAGGTGACGGTCAGCAACGGCGTCGTCGTCGGTCAGCGCCGATGAGAAATCGACACCAGCGCCACCAGCCGCTCCATCAGAACCTCGGGTTGCATCACCACGGGCGTCGTGCCGTCGCTTCACAGAACTGCGCGGACGATTGATGACAGCGCCGCGGCGTGGGGCAGATGCCTGCCTTCACCATCCCACGCGAGCAGTCGACCGGGGAGCGATGCCGTGTCGACTCCTTCTCGTGCGATCTGCTCGATCAACGCCCCCCAAGCTTCACGTCGCCGCATCCGTAGCGCCAGCGTGTCGAGCCCGAGCACGGCGATGGTATCCCGTGCCTTCTCGCACGAAGTGCTCTCGCCACAGGGC
Source organism: Planctomycetota bacterium (assembly GCA_020425885.1). The sequence goes on from JAGQRA010000050.1 coordinate 16,918, forward strand.
TCCATGGCACCGTTGCTGTGGAACACGAAGTGGGACGTGCAGTCTGGCATCCCAGGGTCGATGGCCAGGACCTTGTTGCCCTTCCTTGCTCCACAGTGCACACCGTTGGTGTTGCACGAGCAGAGCAGATTGCGGTAGTCGAGCGCGTCAGCCGGCGTGGCATCGCCCACGCCATGCGGACGCTGAGGTCGGAGATGCTCGATGTGGCTGACGCCTCGGTCATCGGTGATTCGCCGCTCACAGTAGCAGCAGACCCAGCCCTGCTCTGCGACCCGCGCAGCATGCAGCATGCGCTTCAGGTCCCCGCGCAGATCCTCGTAGGAAGGCTGCCAATCCTCGGTGCCAGATGTGCGCCACTGCTCGAGCTCAGGCGGTTCGAGCCGCTTGTCGATGTGCCTCATCCTCCGGCCTTGCGCAGCCTGAGCATGATGTCCGCGCGCACTAGCTCTGGTTCGTCCGGTCCGATGTCGCGCTCGATCTCGGAGCGCAGCTCACATGCACCGGCCACGTCTCCTTGGTCGATCAGCCGGAACATCGAGTCGAGTCGATCCCGCACCTGCTTGGGGCGATCCGGGGTGTTCATCAGTTCCACGAGGATCTGGTTCGAGTGCCGGCCGAACGAGACTGCTGGCTGCACGGCTCTGACGCCCGCCGGATCGGTCTCGAGCATGTAGACCGATTCGGGGTGGACCGAACTCAGAACCTGCGGCGAATGCGTGCTGACGATGAACTGGCAGTTGGGAAAGGCCCGCTGCAGTCGGGGGATGACCTCACGTTGCCACTGCGGGTGGAGGTGGAGTTCGATCTCATCGATCAGCACGATCGCCGACGCAGTTCGTGGATCGTCGGCGGCGGGGTTTGCCAAGGCGAGTCGGCGGGCGATGTCGGCAACCATGGCGAGCTGGCACTTTTCGCCGTCGGAGAGCTGCCCGAGATCCAGCTCGGCGTCTCCTTTCGTGACGGTCATGCGGAGCGGAAGGCGCTGCACGCGGAGGTCGCTGAAGCCCGGCATGAGCTCGGCGATCGCGGAGCGGACCGCCTGCAGCTGCGGATCCAGGAAGTCCCGGGCGCGAGCCCGCTCCTGATTCTCGATGTCTTCCCGTTCTCTGAACCACTCGAAGAACAAACGGAAACTGCTCCAGCCGCCGGCAAGGGCATCGTCGAATGCCGAGAACTGGTCGAAGGTGTGGCGCTTCCGGATGCGCAGTGGGATGTCGAGGACGGCGCGGTTGGTGCGGTAGAGCACGGCAAGCGGGACCGGGCTCTCGGGGTCTTCCTGCAGCCGTAGTCGAAGGTCCCTGGCTCGCTTCCTCATGGCCTCGGCCTGATGGCGCCGCGTGACCCGATTGAGGACACGCTGGATTCGCAGGCCCCAGGTCAGGTCGCCCATCGGTCCGGTTGTGCTGATCAGCATCAGCGCATCCGTGGCGCCGTTTCTGACGTCTGCCGGCCGCGCGAGGTGATGCTTGGAAGAGGTTTCTCGGATCGAGTCACTGAAGCGTCCGAGCAACATTGCAAGCGCGTCGAGGATAGTTGACTTGCCGGAGCCGTTGATGCCGGCGAGCACGGTCACCTGCTCGGGAAACTCCAGGACGACGTCCGCGACACCTCGGAAGTTCTTGAGTGCAAGTCGCGTCACGCGCATTCGACGGACTCTAGGACTCAGCGGGGCCCGGGGAAACCGGGAGCATCGATGCCCGCAGCGAACCGCCTCACCATCCCATTCCTGCCGGCCCCCTCGCTCACTCCCGATCGTCTCGGGGAGCCGCGCCATCCGCGCCGGCACGGCCTTGTCGCCACGCATGCAGCGCGGCATCATCAGCCGCCTAAGGAGCAAAGGCGCAATGTTCGATCGCACCCTGGCGCGAACGCTCGGTGGGCACTCTGACCGCACCACGTCGACGGAGCGCGGATGCGCGACGCCGCGGTCGATAGCCACCCACCACGACCACGGCAAGAGCATCGCGCTCGGCGCGCGCGACGACCGGCTCGAGCACGACGCCGACCGGCTGGCCGACGCGGCGCTACGCGACACCGAGTCGAGCACGACTCCCCGGTTCGCGTTCGGCCGGTCCGGCAACGGCGCGGGCACGATCGAGGCACCAGACTCGGTTCGCGCAGTGTTGCGCGCGCCGGGACGACCGCTGGAGCCGCCGACTCGCAGCTACTTCGAATCGCGGTTCGGGCACGACTTCGGCCACATCCGGGTGCACACCGACTCGCGCGCGGCGCGATCGGCGGCGGCGATCGGCGCACGCGCGTACGCCTACGGCCGCGACATCGCGTTCGCGGCGACCGAGTACGGCCCGTCGACGCGAGCCGGGCGGCGACTGCTCGCGCACGAACTCGCGCACACGCTGCAGCCCGAGGCCGCACTCGTCGTCCGGCGCATTCCGCAGAATCCGTCGGACACGCCGTTCACGGCGCAGATCCTGCCCTGGAGTGCGGCGCTGCGGGACACGCCGAGCCCGAATGGCAAGACACTCGCGGACCTGCCGCGCGGCCAACTCGTCACGGTCAAGAGCGGCCGGGCCTGGATCGAGGTCGAGACGGTATTCGGCGGCAACAAGCTGACCGGCTATGTCTCGCACGAGCTGTTGAAGCGCCTCGATCAGCGCACCGGCACGGAGCTCCCGGACGCCGCGAAACAGCGGCAGATCGGCGCCAAACTCGACCCGGGCGCA